>JALHUG010000147.1 GCA_022866185.1 Dehalococcoidia bacterium | reverse complement strand
TGCGTATCGGCGTGTCCGGTGGGGGCTTTGCACAAGACGGAAGAAGGCCCGGTGCTCTACCACGCGGACCGCTGCATTGGCTGTCGCTACTGCATGATCGCCTGTCCTTTCGACGTCCCCACCTTCCAGTGGGACAAGGGCTTGCTTGAGGGGCCGGTGATCAAGAAGTGCACCTTCTGCTCCGATCGGCTGAGCTCGGGGTTGGAGCCGGCCTGCGTCCACACCTGCCCAACGGGGGCGCTTGAGTTCGGGGAGCGCGACGCGCTGATTACTGTAGCGGAGGCCAGGATTCGGGAGCACCCGGAGAGATACGTGGATCACGTCTACGGCAAGGAGGAGGCAGGAGGCACCTCCCTCCTGTACATCGGCCCCCATCGCTTCCAGGAGCTGGGGATGCCCCAGCTTGGGCCGGAGCCAATCCAGGAGAAGACCGAGGGCATCATGACGAAGGCCACGCCTACGGTTCTGGTGGGCATGCTGGTCGGCCTGAGCGGCATCTACTGGGTGGTAAAACGCCGACAAGAGATGATGGGCAAGAAGAGAGGCTGAGGTAGGTAAGGAGATATCGTCATGATCAGAGGAATCACCCTCCGCCGTCTTTCCATTCCGCCCGCTGTCATTGTGCTGCTAGGCCTAATGGCCATTGGAGCCGTGGTGGCAGTGATCCGCTACGTAAACGGCATTGGGGCTATCAGCAACCTGGACGATAGCACGGGCTGGGGGCTGTGGATCAGCTTCGACCTCCTTTGCGGCGTGGCATTGGCGGCCGGCGCTTTCGTTACGGCGTCGTTCGTCTATCTCTTTGGCCAAGAGAAGTACCGACCCATCCTGCGGCCAGCCATTCTCACTGGCCTCCTGGGCTACGTGATGGTGATCGTGGCCCTTATGGTTGACCTGGGCCGTCCGGAGCGCATCTGGTTTCTCATAATCTTCTGGAACTACCACTCGGTCATGTTCGAGGTAGGCTGGTGCGTCATGCTATACACCACCGTGCTGGCCCTGGAGTTCAGTCCAATGGTATTCGAGCGTTTTGGGCTGGAGGCGCCGCGTCGGCTCATCCACGCCGTCATCATCCCCCTTGCCATCGCGGGGGCAACGCTATCCACCCTGCATCAGTCTTCCCTGGGTTCACTGTATACCATCCTGCCCGACCAACTGAACAAGATATGGTATACGCCATTATTACCGCTGATGTTCTGGCTGACCGCGGTATCGGTGGGCCCCGCTATGGTGATCGTGGAGTCCACTATCAGTTCGAAGGTGTTCCGACGAGGGCTGGAGCTAGACATCCTTGGTGGCCTGTCCCGGGTGGTCCCTTTTACCTTGGGTGCCTATGCGGTGGTCAAGATCGGGGACCTGGCTGGCTCGGGTGAGCTGGACCTGCTAACAAAATGGAATCGGGCGAGCGGCCTCTGGTGGCTGGAAATGATAGTTTTCGTGCTCCTGCCCATTGTGTTGTTCTCGCTGCCGGCCGTAAGGCGAAGCAGCAACTGGCTGCTTTTCAGTGCCCTTCTAGTCGTCGGCGACGTGGTCCTCAGCCGCTTTGCCGTGAGCCTGCTCAACCTCAGCAAGCCGGATTTCGCCGCCCGCTATTGGCCGCACCCGATGGAGTTCGCTATTACCATCAGCGTAATCTCTGCGGGCATCCTCGCCTATGGCCTGGTGGCGCGCTATCTGCCGCTGTTCGACGAACACGTCCCTGAGCCGGCCCGGAAGTAGGCGGATCACATCACCGACAGGTATCGGAAGGCGGGGAGGAAGAGCGAAGCTGGGTTGTGTGGGGCTGTTGTGGTTGATTACGCCCAGATCGTGCAAGAGCTACACCGCCAGGCCGACAAGCGGCCTGGGCTAGCCGATACCGTTGAACTTCACCGCGAATTGCTCGAGGTTCAGGCCCGCGCTCAGGTTTCGCCGCGCGGCCCGGCCCTGAGCGGGGACGAGGCCAGTGCGCGGCTTGAGCAAGGGCATCCTCTGCTTTCGCCGGAGTCTTTGGTGGTGGATGGCCAGACTCTGGCCGGGCTCTGTGACCAGATAGGATTCATCGTCGGCGAGCGCAGGCCGGAGTTGGCTGATAGCTTGGCCAAGATTCGTGCCTGGCTGGGCGAGAGGCGACAGCAGATCGATGTCCTCGCCGTGGAGTACCTGCGCGAGGGTCGAGTCCGTGAAGGAGAGGAAGCCGGGCTCGATGGCAACCTTCTCGCCTTCATTTTCAACAACGCCCTGCGTCCTTTCTTGCGAGCCCAGGCCGAGGCGCTTGCTCCTTTGGTTGGCGACAGCACATGGTATCGCGGCCGTTGTCCGATCTGCGGCGGCGAGCCGGACCTGGCCGCCTTGGAACGGGGTAACGGGCGGCGGCGCCTCCTCTGCTCGCGCTGTGACAGCGAGTGGGCGTTTCAGCGAATAGGCTGCCCGTTCTGCGGCAACGACGACCCGCGCCGTCTGGCCTATTACCCTAGCGACGATCAAATCTATCGCCTCAGTGTTTGCGAACAGTGCCACCGCTACCTCAAGACGATCGATCTGCGCCAGGTTGCTGGGGAGCGGCTGCTGCCGGCGGAACGCATCCTGACCGCGGCCATGGATCTGGCAGCGCTCGATGCCGGGTATGGGGAAGGGTAGAGGTGGAAAGGCTGCAATGCTCTACGGCTATCACGGCAAGGTTCTGCGGGTAGACCTTTCGTCTCGCAGCTATGAGCTCCAGGAGTTGCCGGAGCGAGTCCTAAGGGATTTCATAGGTGGGGCTGGGCTGGCAACTCGCCTCCTATACGAGTACGCGCCGGCGGGATGCGAGCCGCTGTCGCCTGAAAATCCGCTCATCTTCGCCACCAGCCCGCTGGTGGACACCCCTGTCACGACGTCTGCCAAGTATGTGGTCGTGGCGAAGTCGCCCCTGACTGGTTTCATCGGCGACTCCCTCTCCGGCAGTCACCTGGCGATAGAGCTCAAGCGAACAGGGGTGGATGCCCTAATAGTCACGGGGGCTGCCGAGGAGTTGACCTGCCTGGTCATCGAGAACGGGCAGGTGCGGTTCCTGCCCGCCGGCCACCTCGCGGGCAGAGGGGCCAGCGAGACGGAGGAGGCAGTCCGCCACCAGTTCGGCGGCCACCTGCGGGTCGCTGCCATCGGCCCGGCGGGCGAGAAGCTGGTGCGCTACGCCACGGTCAGCAACGACGGCCGGCATGCTGGCAGGACCGGCAACGGCGCGGTGATGGGGGCGAAGCGGCTGAAGGCCATCGCCGTGGCCGGGGACAAACACGTCGGTGTGGCCAGGCCGGCCGCGCTGGAGGCGATAGGCCAGAGGCTGGTGGAGCGCAGCCTCGGGCCGGCGACCGCCAGCTACCGCCAGTTCGGGACAGCGGCGAACCTGCTCCTCCTTCAGCGGCTGGCGGCCCTACCGAGCCACAACTTCCGGCGCTCCACCTTTGATCGAGCCGAGCGTCTGGGCGGGAGCCAGCTCCAGCAGCGGCACCTCGCGGCCGTCGCCAGTTGCGCCTCCTGCACTATCGGCTGCACCCACCTCTATCGGACCGTGGACGGCGGTTCAGCCGAGGCGAGCGGGAGGCTTGAGTACGAGACGCTGTTCGCCCTGGGCCCCCTCTTGGGCATCGATGATCCGAACATCGTCATCCGCGCTGCCGCTCTCTGCGACGAGCTGGGCTTGGACAGCATCAGCACGGGCGGCACGATTGCCTGGGCCATCGAGTGCTTCGAGCGGGGTCTGCTCAACAACGGCGATACCGATGGCCTGGACCTCAGGTTCGGTGGCGGCGCGGCGCTCCTGTCGATCATCGAGAAGATCGCTGGCAGAGAGGGCATTGGCGACCTGCTGGCCGAAGGGTGCAAGCGGGCCGCCGCGCAGGTCGGCGGAGGGTCCGACCAGTGGGCGATGGAGGTCAAGGGGCTGGAGATGCCAGGATACGAGCCGAGGAGCCTCAAGACCATGGCTCTCGGACTGGCGATTGCCACCAGAGGGGCCTGCCACAACCGCTCGGCGGCCTATCAGGCGGATGTGGCGGAGCTGGTGGATCGGTTCAAGGCGGAGGAGAGTCGGGGCTGCCTGGTGGCCGAAGGAGAAGACCAGGAGGCGATTCTCGACTCCCTGGCTCTGTGCAAGTTCATCCGTGGCTGCTTCGCCGACATCTATGCTGAGACGGCCGATATCTACAATCTGGTCACCGGGTTCGACCTCACACCTGAAGCCCTGCGTCAGTCGGGGGAGAGGATCGTCAATCTGAAAAAGGCCTTCAACATCCGGGAGGGATGGAGGCGCGAGGACGATACGCTTCCACCGCGCATCCTGGCCGACGAGCTGCCCAGCGGCGTGGCTCAGGGGATAGGCCTGACCAGGGCGGAGCTGGAACTGATGGTGGCCGCCTACTATCGCGCGCGGGGGTGGACAGCCGAGGGCCTGATCCCGGAGGCAAAGCTGCGGGAGCTGGGCCTGTGGGAGCTGGTGGGGCCGGATGTGGTGGGGCGCAGGCAGGCGGCGGAGCCAGCCATGGCCACGCCAGCCGCGACCCAACGCGCCTAGGCCGCTGCAGGAAAGCCCCTGTTCCAGTGATGGTGGAGAGCCGCTGGTAGCTTCTGCGAATCCCATGGCATGAGCAATTCGATTCAGGTGAGCGGCGTCATCCTGGCTGGCGGTGTCAGCCAGCGCCTGGAGAAGAACAAGGCGCTGGAGCGCATCGGCGGTAAGGCTCTTATCGAGCGGGTCATAGAAAGCCTCGTCCCTCTGACCGCCGAGGTGATGGTGGTGGTGGCTCAACCCGAGCAGGCGCCGGCCTTGCGCTTGCCGCCATCGGTGCGGGTGGTGAGCGACCGCTACCCCGGCGGAGGGTCGCTTGGGGGCATCTTCACCGGGCTTGAGGCTTGCGCTGAGCCCTGGAGCCTGGTCGTGGCCTGCGACATGCCCTTCCTGAACCGCGAGCTGCTGTGCCATCTGATAGGGGAAAGCGCCAACGTCGACGCGGTGATCCCGCGCCTGGGCGGTCAGCCCGAACCCCTGCACGCGCTCTACTCCAAGACCTGCCTCGCCCCAATGGAGCGGATGCTGCGGGCGGGGCAGCTCAAGATCGCGCCGCTGTTCGAGGCGGTGCGAGTGCGCTACGTGGACGAAGCAGCGATCGACCGCATCGACCCCCGCCACCTCAGCTTCTTCAACATCAACACCCAGGCCGACCTGGAAGAAGCCCGGGGCTACTTCCGCCAGAAGCCGCCCACCTAGTCCCTGAGCGGGATTGGGTCGCCGAAGTACTCCCACTTGCCCCCGGCGGAGAACAACCGCACACCATGTGTGGATAGCGGTGGGGATGCGTGCCTTCAGCTTCCTGCCGGAGGGTGGCCCGTTGACCCACGCGCATGAAGCCAGACGTTCCTCTTGCCGAAGCTGGTGGTCTACCTCATCGACCAGCTCGAGGCTGAGGGAGTCATCGAGACCGCCGAAGGGGGCCAGTCGCGGCGCGTATTGAACCCCCAGGAGAAAGAGCCGCTGATCTGATCGGCGCCCATTCCCGGAATGGGCGCATCGAGACCAACGGCCCGCCGCCTAGACGTTCTCTCCCAGAAGCCGATGGGCCTTGAGGTAAGCCTCCGCATTTGTTAGCTGCCCAAAGAAACTGGTGACTACTTGCTGCCCCATCTCCGACTGCAGCCAACCTCTAGCGATCACTCCGTTGTGTACCAGCCTGCGGTAGGTGCCGACGTTGGCTGCCATCGAGGTCTTCCGATACAAATCGGCCATCAATTCGTAGAATCGCCTCAAGGGCAGCCGCGCCTTTGGATATGTTACATGCAGGAAGTCAAGGAGAGTGTGCGGGATATCACACTCCCTCACTGTACCGGCATCAACCAACTTGCTGGTTAGCACTGTGCCAGGCAGGGGCGTGAGCACGGTATATTGAGGGAAAGCGATCTCATTCTTGTTGACAAACGCCGCCAGGTCATAGAAGTCGCGCTCTTCCCACTCAGGGTTGATGATGAAGCAGCCCCAGGCTTCAACCCCATGCTGGCGCATGGTCTGCAAAGCCTGAGTTGCCTGACTGACCGTGGTGTGTTTGTGATGCAGCTCCTCGACCTCCTGATCCTTGTGCGACTCAATGCCAAGAAGCAAGACCTTTAGGCCAACCTTCGCCCACTCCTCCACCAGCTCCGGCCGGCGAGCGATGTCGCTGGTACGCACCTGCGCCCAATATTTCCAGCCACTGCCCTTCCAGCCGACCCGATTGCGCTCGCCAATCATGGCAGCAATCTCCAGCGAGCGGCCGGTGTCGGCCCAGAATTCGTCATCAACGAAGCCAACAACCTCAATTCCTTCCGGCAGCCTCTCCAACTCGGCGATTACGCGAGCCGGGCTCTTCTTGCGATATCGACGCCGATTGAACACCCAGACGGAACAGAAGTCGCAGTCGTACGGACAGCCACGAGTAGTTTCAGCGCCACCAACCACCCCCATGACGCCCAAATAGTAGTCCGGCTGATAACGGGCCAGCAGACTCCAATCAGGGAAAGGAAGAGAGTCCAGGTCATCAACCTGCGCCCTGTCCGGAGTGACTACCTTATGCTCACCTTGCCTGAAGGCGATCCCAGGAATGGCATCGAAAGGCCCACCACCAGCGATTGCCCTCACCAGCTCTGGGAAGGTGATGTCCCCCTCCCCGCGAACGGCGAAGTCGACGGATGCCTCCTCCAGCACATCGTCCAGGGCCATGGTGGCGTGATATCCGCCCCAGACGATCGGCACGTCGGGCAGCACCTTCTTTGCTCGACGAGCCAGCATCTTGGCTGCTTCTGATTCGGCAGTATAGGCTGTCAAGCCAATCAGGCCGGGGTTGAACTTCGACAGCTCTTCCTCAAAGGCGCTGTCCTTCTCCAGACGCATATCAATAATGCGGAGCTCATGGTCAGCTACGGAGGCAGCCACCGTCAGAAGCTCCAGGGGAGGCGTCCTGGCCAGCGATGTGAAGCCGACCGAGAAATCGGATATGTCTGGTTTGACGAGCAGTATCTTCACTTTTACTCCTAATGCCTAACGAGATATCATGCACCAAACAGAGAACCCGCTACCAGCCCCGGCGACGC
>JALHUG010000146.1 GCA_022866185.1 Dehalococcoidia bacterium | reverse complement strand
CTGCTCCTGCAGGTTGATGGTGGCGGTGGAGATGGTCACGCGGGCGTTGTTGCGCAGGGCATAGCAGGCCGCGGGCAGCACGTAGGCCAGCGACTTGCCGATGCCGGTGCCCGCCTCCACGATGAACTGCTGGCCCTCGTTGAGGGCCTCAGCGACCGCCCGGACCATCGCCGCCTGCTCCGGCCTCTCCTCGAACTGGGGCAGGATGTCCGACCGCTCTCGTAGCGACTGGAGCAGGGCCAGCACCTCCGACGGCTCCACCGGCCGGCGGCGCTCGGACGGCAGGAGGGGCTCCACTGCCCGACGCTGCGTCCTGGCCGGGGCGGGCGTGGCCTTGGCGAGCACCTCGGCGAAGAAAGAGCGCCAGGGCCAGCGGCCAGCGGCGGCCAGACGGGCGGCCTCGGCCAGGATGGGCGGCGGCAGGCTGGCGGCGTGCGCTCGCAGGGCCAGGAAGACCTCGCGGGCGGCCTGGGCGTCGGCCAGGGCCCGATGATGCCCGGGCATGGGGATTTCAAAGTGACGGGCCAGTGCCGAGAGGCTGTACTCCCTGAGCAGGGGCAGGAGGAGAACGGCCAGATCGCGGGTATCGTAGACCACCGCGCTGTGGCTGAGGCCAGCGACCGCCAGGAAGCGAAGGTCGAAGCCGAGGACGTTCTGCCCCACGACGGGGTGGTCGGCGATGAACTGCTGCAGCCTGGGCGCTACGGCATCCATAGGGGGTGCCTCTGCCACCTCCTCGGGGGCGATGCCGGTGAGCGTTTGTATACGGTAGGGGATGGGCCTGCCGGGGTTCACCAGGGTGGAGAAGGTCTCCTGAACGCTGCCCTCCGGGTCGAATTTGACCGCCGCCACCTCAATGATGGCGTCGCTGCTCGGCTCGAGGCCGGTGGTCTCCAGGTCGAGGGCTACGTAGGTGGGGGCCAAGAGCGCTCCCTGCTTAGATTGAAAGGGCTGGCTCCCTATTGTAGCACTCGCCGGGCGGGGTAGCGAATTGTATCGCTATTTGGCGGCCTGAGCCAGGAGGGGCAGAACCCAGCCGAAGAGGACAATGAAGGAGAGGCCGATCATCGCCACCTGCCAGGGCAGGCGTCGGAAAGCGGTCACGATGGCGGTCAGAATCAGGCCAGCGAAGGTGATGATCAGCAGCGTGTACAAAAGGTTGGGGCTGCCCAGGCCGCCGCCGGGGGCCTCCTGCAGGGTGTACCGATAGAGGAGGCCGAAGAGCATGCCGACGGCGGTCCACAGGAGGAAGGCGATCAGGGATATGGGGACGGCCAGGGCGGCAGCCGATAGGTTGGGGGCAACCACTTTGGCCAGATAAGGAATGCGGCTGCGTCTCTCTACGACCATGAGGGCTATCAGCCCGCTGAAGATTAGGGCCATGATGTAGCCGCTGACGAAACCGGCGAATACCTCTTCCATAGCGTCAGTCGGGGAGTTGCTCCGTGGCCAGTGCTTGCGAGGACGGGATGGTCGTGGCGGCGAAGGCCTTCGCCCCGGCGCTGGCGGCTGCCCTGGCCAGGCGTTCCCTTTGCTCTTCGTCCCTGAGCAGCACAAACAGGGCCGGGCCGCTGCCGGCCAGGTGAACGGCCTCGGCTCCGGCCTGTATCAGGGCCTGGCGGCAGGCCTGTAGCTCGGGGAAGGCCCGGAAGGCCCCGAAGTCGAAGGCATTATGCAGATCGCCCTCCTCGAAAGGTCGCCCCTGTCTGAGGGCGTCGGCGAATCGGTCGCTGGCAGCGCCGTCGCTGTAGTCCCTGGAACCCAAGAGGGAGTACATGCGCTGGGTCTTGTGGGGCATGGCCAGCGGGGGCACGACCACAAGGATGGCTGTTCCGGAGGCGTCGGGAAGAGGGGTTATTCGCTCGCCGCGCCCCTCGGCCAGGGCGGTGCCGCCGCGCAGGAAGAAGGGCACGTCCGAGCCCACGTCGGCCGCCAGCTCGACCAGCCGCTCGTGGGGCAAGGCCAGGCCCCACAGGCGATCGAGGCCGCGCAGGGCAGCGGCGGCGTCGCTGCTGCCGCCGCCCAGGCCGGCCGCTACGGGCATGACCTTGGTCAGGCGCATCCGGGCGCCGCCGCTGTAGCCCGTACTCTCCTTGAGAAGGCGGGCGGCCCTCATTGCCAGGTTATCCTGAGGAGGCGGCAGGCCCTCGCCGGTTGCCGCCAGGGTCAGCTCAGGGGCTGACTCCAGCTCCAGGCTGTCGCACAGGTCGATGGTCTGAAGGATGGTCTTGACCTCGTGGAAGCCATCCGGGCGCCGGCCGAGCACCTCCAGCGTCCAGTTGATCTTAGCGGGAGCCATCAGTCTCAGACGCATAGGGCCTCACTGCTGCCCACAAGGGCAGCCGTTCCCTCGCCAGGCGCGATACAGGCAGCCCCACTCGTCCAGGCTGAGGGTTTGGGCGCGGCGCTGGGGGTCGATGCTCGCCGCATCGAGAAGGCTGCGAGCAGCGGCGGGGTCGATGCCCAGGCCCAGGGCGAGGGCGTTGCGGAGCTGCTTGCGGGGCGCGGCGAAGCCGGCATGCACCAGGCGGAAGAAGGCCTGGCGGTCGTCCACGGCAACCGCCGGCTCTGGCCGCACGTCGAGGCGAATGACGGCCGAGCGCACCTTGGGCGGCGGATGGAAGGCGCGCGGCGGCACGTAGAAGAGGACCTTGGCCTGAGCGTAGAACTGGACGCCGACGCTGAGGAGGCTCATGCGGCCAGGCGGGGCGGCGATGCTCTGGCCTACCTCCGCCTGCACCATCACGATCATCCTGGTGGGTGGCCGAGCGCTCTCCAGGAGGTGGCGAAGGACGGCGGAGGCGATGTAGTAGGGCAGGTTGGCCACCACTACGTACGGCGGCGAGGCCTGGGCGTGGGTCAGCAACTCGTCGGGCGAGATGGAGAGGATGTCGCCGCAGACGGGCTCCACGTTGGGGAAGGCCGCCAGGCGACGGCGCAGGTGCGCGCATAGCGCCTCGTCTATCTCCACAGCGATGACCTTGCCCGCCGCCGCGGCCAGGGCCTGGGTGAGCACCCCCTTGCCAGCGCCGGCCTCGATGACCGTGTCCGTGGAGGAGAGCGACGCCGCAGCCAGGATGCGCTGAAGCACCCTGCGGTCGGTCAGGAAGTGCTGGCCGAGGCTCTTGCGGGGGCGGATGGCGACCATGCCCCGATCATATCCCGTAGCCAGCGCTGGGGTCTACTGCGAGGGGTGAGCGCTTGGCAACCGTCGTGCCTGGGAGGGCTGGAGACGCTGTTCACCACGTCGCCTTTTCCAAAAGCACTGTCTTCAGGTCTTGACAATTTCTCAGCGATATGTATACTGAGTGTGCTCCAAAGGCTACTTGCCATTCTGCCCTGGAGAATCCCGGGGCTCAGCCTCAATGCAAAGGATCCGGCCTGGTGGCAGCAGAGCCGTGTGTTCTGCTTAGAAAGGAGTGTGGTGATGCGAAGCGCAAGACCGCTCCGCGTGCTCCTACTTACGTCACTTTTCGTGGTTGCCCTCGGGCTACTCTGCGCGCTTTCTTTCGGCCTCTCCGGCAGCGCGCCCGCGCTCGGCATGCAAATGGGGCAGGGCGTCGCAATGGGCACCCCTCAGACCCCTTCGCAGCTCCCGGATCGTGCCGCTGTGACCCACGAAGAAACGAAGAAATGTGGCACCCCCACGATCATCGAGATACTGGCCATCTGGGAGACACTCACCCTGGAGGAGAGGACAGCGCTGAGATGGGTCTTCTTCAGGCCGACGGACCCCAATGGCGGCATAGACGATAAACAGCATCTGCTCCCGTCACTCTATCAGACCACGCACTTTGTCTTTCACTACACCACCGGGACCGATGGCGGGGACGCCGGGGACGCGCCTGATCTGACCGATGCCAACACCAACGGTGTGCCTGACTACATTGAGAGCTATGCCTCCTACTTCGAGACTTCCTATACCAAGGAAGTAACCGAGAGGGGTTTCAACCCGCCTCCGAATGACGCTGGACAGCCCCCTAACGACGCAAGAAACAGGAATCCGAATGGCAAGTATGACGTGTTCGTTTACGCCTTCGCCTTCTATGGATACGCCGATCCGGAGGACTGGCCAACCACGCCGTCACGCAGCTACATAGGGGTCAACAAGGACTACGATTGGGCTCCCCCGAACGATGACCCCGAGGGGGACGCCAAGGGCGCCATGAAGGTGACCGCGGCCCACGAGTTCCATCATGCTGTCCAGTTCACGTATGACGTTCAAGAGGAATCGTGGTGGATGGAGACGACCTCCACATACATGGAGGACGAGGTCTACCCGGCCGCGAACGACAACTACAACTACTTGCCTCCGTGGTTCGAGTGGAGCGACGGATTGGGCCTCACGACATCCGATGGCTTGCACGAGTATGGAAACTTCATCTGGGCGAAGCGGCTCTCGGAAGACTTCAGCGACGCCATCGTCAAGGAAATCTGGATTGAAGATCAGACATCCAACGGGCTCGCTGCAATCGACAACGTTCTGAGGACGCACGGTTCCAACCTGATTGACGAGTTCAACCAATTCACGCGGTCGAACTTCTTCCTGGAGCAGTTGTACACAGACGGAGCTGGCTATAGGACAGCAGTGGCGGCACCGAAGACAACCTTCACTGGGGTGTGGCTCGAGTTCCAGTACGATTTCGGAACGCATGGGCTGCCATTCACCATCGATGCCTCCAATGTCAACTGGGACACATGGATGGACACATGGGCAGCAGACTACGCGACGCTGACGCTGGATGACAGCGTGCAACGATACCGCATTTCCTTTGATGGCCTTGACAACACGGTGGGTTACCAGGTGACGCTCTGGACGAGGAAAGGCGGCGTCTTCAAAGAGTATCGGTTCGCGCTGGACGCTAACAAGGACGGCTCGGTGGATCTACGCTACGATGCCTATGACGCGGCCGTCATCATCATAGGGAGAGCAGGGGGCAGTTCTAACCCTCTCTGGCAAATCACGATCGCGGCGGCGCCCGCGCCCGTCGGCGGCCTAGCACAGCTCCCGGACGTGTCCGGCTCCTCGGCTCCGCCCTACGCCGCTATCGCTGGGGCCGTTGCTGCGGCGGTGGTCGTTCTCACCGCGGGCGCGTGTTACGCCCGGAGGCGGTGGCTGGGGTAGGGGCAGCCCTTCGACGAGCTCAGGGTGAGCGGAGGGTGTCTACTCCAGGACGTACACCGTGACCCAGCCGCTGCGCCAGTCGGAGACCTCGTGGTCGGCGAAGCCCAGGTCGATGATGTTGCCAATCACGGCCGAGCCGGTGTCGGCGGCTATCGCCTGGCCGTATCCGGGGACGTACAGGCGGGTGCCCAGGGGGATGACGCTGGGGTCTACGGCCACGATGCCGCGCTGGACGGGCACGCCGGTGGCGGCGATGCCGTACCAGGGGCTGTCGGCCGACCAGCCACAACTGGCAGGGTTGTACCAGGTAGCGTACATCTCCAGCGAGCGGCTGTAGCGAAGGGGGCCCTCCGCCGCCTGCACCAGGTTCACCAGCCTCGTCCCCTGGGCGATGACCTGGTCGCGCGGCGGCTGCTGCGACTCGCTCACCAGCTCTCGCTGCATCTCCTGGCCGTTCTCATACACCACGTAGTACTCGCGCTGGATCACGCCATCGGCGCCCGGGTCCAGGACCACAGACTGCCCCAGATCCATGGCGGGGTCATCCTGATAGACCACCGCGCAGGGGATGGCCTCCCCCACCGCCTCCGATTCCTCCCGCACCCGAACCACGCGGATGGCCAGGACATCCTTCACGGGGGCATCCAGGGCGGGCTCCACCCGGTCGCGGGTGTTCAGCGAGACGCCGGCCTCGTTCAGGACGGCGGCCACAGTGGTCTTGCGGCTATGGATG
>JALHUG010000145.1 GCA_022866185.1 Dehalococcoidia bacterium | reverse complement strand
CCGCAGACCGTTCCCATCCCCGAGGACGCGCCCATCGACCCCGTCAACCCCTACGGCGAGTCGAAGGCGGTGGTGGAGCGGCTGCTGCGCTGGTACGATAGCCAGTGCGGCCTGCGCTACATATCCCTGCGCTACTTCAACGCCGCTGGCGCCACCACCACCCTGGGCGAGGACCACCGGCCCGAGACCCACCTCATCCCCATCGTCCTTCAGGTGGCCCTGGGCCAGCGGGAGGCCGTCCCCGTATATGGCACCGATTACCCCACCCCCGACGGCACCTGCGTCCGCGACTACATCCACGTGCTCGACCTGGCGCGCGCTCACGTGCTGGCCCTAGACCGCCTGAAAGAGGGGAGCGCTGTGTACAACCTGGGCAACGGCCAGGGCTTCTCCAACCTTCAGGTGATCGAGGCCGCCCGCAGGGTCAGCGGCCAGGCCATCCCGGCGCAAGAGGAGGCGCGGCGGCCGGGCGACCCGCCGTCCTTGGTGGCCTCGGCGGAGAAGGCCCGCCGCGAGCTGGGCTGGCAGCCCCAGTTCCCCGCTCTCGAAGAGATCATCGAGAGCGCCTGGCGCTGGCACCGCGATCACCCCGACGGGTACGGGTAGGACTTGACGCGCCGTGTAGTGTCTCAGGACATGTGAGAGATCATGGGTCACGGCTTTCCAGATGTCAGCCTTAATGGCTGCGGCCGATACAGTGCAGCCTTCCTCTTTGGGCCGCTCATGGTGAGCTTGTCGAACCATGAGCCCCCGCTCATCCTTCGACAGGCTCAGGATGAGCGACCGGAGCGCGTCTGACGCTCCATGTCCCCCCTACAGGGAAACACTACACGCCCCGGCACCACGCCCTCCGGCCTAGCTCAAGGGGAAGGCGACCACCCGCTCGTAGACGGCGCCGCCAGGGCCGAGGATGCTGCGCATCAGGCTGAGCTCGCGGATGGTCACGGCTGGGGCGGTCGGCGCCGTCGTGGCTTTGGCCAATTCTCTCAGGGCCTGCCTTTCGCCGCTGCCCACGTCGTCCGGCACGCGGGCCAGGGTGAGGTGAGGCGCGAAGGCCCTGCCTTCGGGTGGAAAGCCCAGGGGTTCCAGGGCCTTCTCCACCCGCTGCTGAAGGCGGGCCAGAGGCTCCAGGTCGCCTCGCATGCCCACCCAGACAACGCGAGCGCCACGGCGGTCGCCGAAGGTGCCCACCTCAGCCAGCGACAGCGCCAGCGGCGGTGTTCCCTGTACCGTGGGGGCCAGCGCCTCGCAGATGGCGGCCACCTTGTCCTGGGGCACCGCCCCCAGGAATTTCAGCGTCAGGTGGATGCCCTCGGGCCGCACCCAGCGCAGGCGTGGCGCCCCCTTCTCGCGTAGCGCCTCCTGAAGGCTGGTCAGAGCCGCCTTCATCTCCGGCGGCAGCTCGCAGGCCACGAACAGGCGCAGTGTTGGCTCGTTACCCTTGTCTGTCATCACTCAGCCTCAGTAGCCGACAGGCGTTCTCCCCCAGAATGAGCCGCCTGCCGTCCTCATCTTCCCCAAGATTGCCCTCGATGGCTGGTCGCTCGCGCTGCTGCGATATGAGCGGGTAGTCGCTGCCGAAGAGAATACGTTCTGCCCCCACCAGTTCGGCAACCTGCCGATAGACCGCCGAGCCGTAGAGGAAAGGGGTGGCGGCCGTATCGACATAGACGTTGGCCAACGCCTCCCCGATCTCGGGCATGAGCGCATAGAAGGGAAGGCCGCCCGCCCAATGAGCGCCCACCACCGTCAGCGCCCGATGGCAGCTCACGAATCGATAGAAGGCATCGAGGCTCAAGCCGCCCTTGCCCGGATAGGCGTGGCCCACCGGCTCGCTCACATGGAAAAGGAGGATGAGGTCGTGCCGGACGGCCGCCTCGGCCAGGATGTCGCCAGCACCCTCATCCAGCGAGTAGCCCTGGCTCTCGGGCCGAAGCTCGCCCAGGCCGCGGGCGCCGCCGCGAACGCAGCGCTCGATCTCCGCCAGCGCGTCATCCCCAGCGTGTGGCTGTATGACGCAGAAGGGGACGAGCCTGCCGCCGCTCCGGGCCGCTGCCTCCAGCAGGTATTCGTTGTGCTGCCGGCACAGCTCTTGCCCCGACCAGGCAAAGCCCAGGACCACGCTCGTGTCCACCTCCGCCCTCTCCATGCTGGCCAGAAGCTCCTCGGCGGTGGCGATTTCAGCCTTGGGGCTGCCATACATCTGGGCGAAAGCGGAATCGCGGCGCAAGTAGTCCTCCCGTCGCTCGCGCACCTGCGGCGGGAAGATGTGGGTATGGAAGTCGACCACCATGAAGCCATCATAGCATCGGCCGTAGACATTAGGAAGGGCGATTCTTATAATGACAGTGCCTGTGGGCGGATAGGTTGGAAGTGGAGTAATAGCCTTTGTCCCCCGTGAGTAGTGCTTCCCTGAACGAACTGGAAGCCTTAGCCAAGCGCGTTCGACGCCACATCGTCGAGATGACCGCCGCCGCTGGGTGTGGTCACCCTGGTGGCTCGTTGTCTTGTGTGGATATACTGGTCGCTCTTTACCGGCACGCTCTTCGCCACGATCCCCCAAACCCCCAGTGGCCAGACCGCGACCGCTTCATCCTGAGCAAAGGGCACGCCGCGCCTGCCCTCTACGCTATCCTGGCCGAGTGCGGCTATCTGCCAGTGGAGGAGCTGATCACCCTGCGCAAGCTGAACAGTCGCCTCGAGGGGCACGTGGTGGCCGGCCGCCCGCCGGGGGTGGAGATGACATCGGGCTCTCTGGGCATGGGCCTGTCCTTCGGCCTTGGTCAGGCCCTGGCGGCTCGCCTGGACAGAAAGGACTATCGCGTCTACTGCCTCCTGGGCGACGGCGACCTGAACGAGGGCCAGACGTGGGAGGCTGCCATGGCCTCCGCCCATCATCAGGCGGATAACCTCACCGCCATCATCGATTACAATCGCATCCAGAACGACGGCTTCTCCGATTACAGCCGCTACAAGGACGAGAGCCGCCCCCAGCGCGTAGGCGGCTGGGTGAGCGAGGAAGGTCACACGGTGAACATCATGAGCCTCCAGCCGCTGCAGGAGAAGTGGCGGGCCTTCGGCTGGCAAGTGCTGGAGGTCGACGGCCATGACCTGTCGGCCCTCATCGAAACGTTGGAGAAGGCGAAGGGGATCAAGGGGCGACCCACGGTGATCATCGCTCACACCATCAAGGGGAAGGGCGTGAGCTTCATGGAGAACAACCCCGCCTTCCACGGCAAAGCGCCCACGCCGGAGCAGGCCGAGAAGGCCCTGGCGGAGCT
>JALHUG010000144.1 GCA_022866185.1 Dehalococcoidia bacterium | reverse complement strand
GTTGACACGAGCTCGGGCCGGAAGTAGCATACCGTCCGTCAGGAGCAGTGCTCACAGGAGGCATAGCATGGTCACTACCAAGCAGGACATCGCGAAGGCCGTAGGCGCCTTTGTGGACAGGGCCGAGGGCATAGCAGCCAGCCTCTCCCCCGCCGACTGGCAGAAGACGGTCTACAAGGATGGCTGGAACGTCAAGCAAGTCTACTGCCACCTGGCTGCGATGGGTGGAAGCGCAGCCTTCCTAATCAACATGGCCGTCAGCCCGCCCCCTTCCTCCGGCGGCGGCCAAGGCGGCTTCGACGTCAATGCCTGGAACGCCCACGAGGTGGGCACTCGTCAGGACAGGCAAGTCGACGAGATCCTCGCCGAGCTGAAGTCGGGCTGTGCCAAGAGCATCGGCGTCGTTGAGGCGACCAGCGACGAGCTGCTGGCCAAGCAGATGACCGTGCCCTGGGGTGCATCTGGCACCCTCGCTGAGATCCTCATAGGCTCGGTCGTTGGCCACAACGCCGAGCACCTAAACGACATCGAGAGAGCGGTGCGAGCGGGCTAGGGGCTCGGCAGGTCCCCCCTTGGCCAGCAACTGCTTCAGCCGGCGGGTCTGCCACAGGTGGCCCAGCTCGTGCTCGGCCAGCTCGCGAGTTGGGCGATGCTCGATAGTAGGCCTCGTTATGCGCCTAATATGAGAGGGTCAGCCCCGGCAGCACGGGTTGCAGCACTGGCTCTGGCCGGCCTCACGCTGCTGGCGATAGGGGCCGCTGCCCACGCCGAGCCTGCCTATCCCACGGATGCAGCCGTGGTGACCACGCTGCCCCTCGAGCTCGCTGGCTCCCAGCCCGCGGCCCTGGCGGTGAACTCCAGCACCGGCCGCATCTACGTGGCGAATGCCGGAAGCGACAACGTATCGGTCATCGACGCTGCCAGCAGCGCTGTCATCGCTACTATCCCGGTAGGTCGCGCTCCTCGTGCCGTAGCTGTCAATCCGAAGGCGAACCGGGTCTACGTTGCCAACAGCGAGAGCAACGAGGTGACGGTGATAGACGGCGAAAGCAATAAGGCCGTCGCCACCGTCCCTGTAGGCGAGGAACCCTGGGACCTGGCAGCCGACCCCAATACGGGCTGCGTGTTTGTCAGCAATCGCGGTGGCGGCACCGTCTCGGTCATCGATGGCCGCCTAAATCTTCTCATCGGCGCCGTGTCGGTGGGGGATCTGCCGACAGGGGTGGCGGTGAACCCCGAAACGAGCCGCATCTACGTGGCCAGTGGCGGAAGCGGCGAGCTTGATGTGGTCGATGGGGTATCTACCCTGCTGATTGATACCTTGCCCTTGGCCAGCGGTTCGTCTGTCAAGGCTTGGGACGTTGCGGTGGATAGTGGCTCCAATCGGGTGTACGTCGCCACCGCCGCTGCGGAGGCGAGCGACGCTGCTGGCGGGACCATCGAGGTAATCGACGCCAGCAACAACTCGCTTGTTGGGTCTATCGCTATTCCTGGCCCAGCCGAGGCCTTGACGCTCGACTCCGCGAGCGGTCGCATCTATGTGGGCAGCAGCTCTGACGACCGCATGTGGGTGATCGACGCTCGTACCAGCGTGGTGACCTCGGCGGTCAGCCTTGGCAGCGGCCTGTCGGCTCTTGCCGTCGATCCAGCCAGTGGCAGCGTCTACGCAGCCCACGCCGACAGCACCAGCCTCTCTTTGGTCTCCTGGCTGCCCGGCGTCACGCTGGCCCGCGGCTGGACGTACGCCTGCTACTTCGGCGATGAGCGGCCTCTGGACGATGCCCTGGCAGGCGCCCGCGACCATGTCTTGGCCGTCTACCGGCCGGGGCCTGACGGCGGCTACGACCGCTGGTTCCCCGACCAGCCGGACTTGAGCACCATCAGCACCGTTCGCCCCCGTGAAGCGCTGTTCATCCTGTCAGACGACTACGTCCCCTGGCCGCAGGAGCCGTCGCAGGCCGGCAGCGATCTGGCCCTGGCGCCGGGGTGGAACAGCATATGCTACTCGGGCGAGAGCAAGGAAGCCACCGTAGCCCTGGGAGAGATGAGCGACCAGATCGCGGTCAGCTATGGCTTGGCCGCCGATGGCACCTGGCAGCGGTCCATCCCCGCAAGGCCTGAGCTTACGACTATGGATTACGTGCGGGGCTTTTCGCCGCTGCTCGTCCTGATCCCGACTGAGCCAGAGTCGGCCGCGGACTATTTCTCACAGGAGGTGTCCGAGGGATTCCTGGCCTTGCAGGTCGTTCTGGAGGAACAGATCCGCACCTACTACGGCGACGTGGCCATTTGTGTGGCCGACCTTCAGACGGGCGAACAGATCTGCGCAAATGGCGATGCGCCGCACAGGACGGGCTGCACCATCAACATGTTCGGACTGTTCGTGGTGATAGAGGAGTTCCAAGCCGGCAGGGCGAATCCCGCGGATTGGGCCTACTGGATAAAGATTGGCATTGGCCACAGCTCGCCGCCACAGGTGGCCATCTTTCTCCGCGGCATCGTGGGATCGCTGGCGGAAGCCGTGAAGAGGGCCAACGAGCTAATGCAGAGCTGGGGAATGAAGGACTCCCTTTTTGCCCACGTGCCGGGCTATCCGGAGGGAGACTGGCGGTCGAACGTCCTGACCGCCAGGGAAACCAACATGATACTCGCCAAGCTCTATCGAGGGGAGCTGTTCTCGCCCGAGTGGACCGCCTATGCCATCGACCGCCTCCTCGATATCAAGCCGGGGCTGAACTATGTCTTGCCCCTCTTCCTTCCCTGGGGGACGAGGGTCGCCCACAAGATCGGCTACTACCAAGACGCCGACGGCTGGGTCTACAACGACGTCGGGATCGTGATGACGGTACAGGGCGACAGGCAGATCGCCTACGCGATCTCCTACCTGTCGCAGGCAATGCCCTCCGAGTATGAAGGGTATATCGCCGGCGCGGAGCTATCGAAAGCAGTCTACGATTGGTTTGCCCAGCGGTACTGACGCTGAGAGGCCGCTGAAATACCCGTTATATTCGCTCATGGTTCGACAGGCTCACCATGAGCGGAGATATGCACAACAGTTCAACACCGCTCGCCCTGAGCTCCCGCCTGAGGCGGGTCCGCCTCCGGCGGATGTCGAAGGGCGAACAGGGCGTTTTCAACAGGCTCGCTGCCTTGGGCTTAACGCCGCCGCTGGGGAGTCAAACCCGGCGCCGCTAGGCAGGCTTCATGCTCGCCAGGTACTGCATCATGGCGTCGGGGTACACGGCCACCTTGGCCCCATCGGGATAGCTGGCTCGCAGCTCGTTCAGCACCTCGCTCCAGTCCTTCGCCCAGGTGACCGACTGGGCGTCGCCGAACCAGTCCACGCAGGTCAGGTCCTTCAGCGGGTTCAGCACGATGACCTTGAATGCGGAGGCGGGTATCGTCCGCTGGACGTACTGTCTGCCGCCGTAGGTCTTGCCAAAGCTACGCATCAGGTAATGGGTGATCTGGCCCTCGGGCGCATTCATGATCAGCACTATCGTCCCGCCTGGTAGCCTGACGGACCGCAAGGCAGTCAGGATGGCGAGGCCCCCTTCGCCAGCCTTGGCAAAAGCGTTGCTCACCACGATGTCCGCGCCCGAGATGCCCTCGGTGGCGTAGACCTCCTTGGCCAGCTTCACCCCCTCTTGATGCTCCAGCAGCGGGTCGCCCACGAAGAGGGCCGAGACCTCGCCCCGCATGTTGAACAAGGCATCGACCTTCACATCGAGGCCAGCCATTCTGGCCGCCTCCTCGGCGTCGAAGCGCATGACGTTCTCGTCCCAGTTCCCCATGCCCGTGGTCTGGGGGGCGCTGGCCATGACCTCCTTGTGGAAATAGTCGATGCTGTCGATGTCGGCCACCCCCGGAAGGATGATCTTGCCTCCGCCCCCGAAACCGACCCGCGGGTGCGAGGCGATGCAGCCGATGCCGATCTTGAGGTCGCAGGTCATGACCTCGCGGTTGACTGCCAGGGGCGTCCCGCGGCTGGTCTTGCCCAGCGGCGTGCAGTTCTCGTAGGGGTTGTGGTTGTAGACGGGGTAGCGCTCGAGGATGTCCTGCCCCAGCTTCTTGCGCAAGGCGTGGTTGTCATGAGCCCCGTGGGCGCCCAGGGCGACGACAAAGCGGATGTGGTCATCGGAGATGCCCGCCTCTTTCAGCTCGGCTAGGATGAAAGGGGCGATCTCAGAGATAGGGGTGGGACGGGTAATGTCATCGGAGATGATGACCACCTCCTGCTTGCCCCGGGCTAGCTCTCCAATCCGCTGCGTCCCGATGGGCTCGGCGAAGGCTCGCGCCATCTCCTGGGGGCTCAGCCTTGGCCGGTCGTGGCCCTTCGGGGGCAGGAAGTGAACGTCCCAGGAGTCAGGGAAGTCCAGCTCCAGCTCGCTATTGCCATACCAGAGAAGCTGCGGCACCTTAAGCTTCATGGCTCCTCTCCCCTCGGGACTGACCTGTCGGCTGCCTCACGCCGCGGACCGGCCGAGCCCGACACTGGAAGCTTGTCTAGAAGCCATTTCAGAATTCTCTCCACACCGCCCCGTAAACGGGGCGGCATCCATGCCCCCGCCTTATGGCGTTCAACTACTTAAATTCACCTCTGCGGGATAAATCCCGCAGCTTCCCCAAAGCTGAGGGTTTCAACCCTCAGGGGTGTTCTTATTTTCTTGATCGCCATCAGGTGGGGGTGGCAAGCCATTCTTGAAACTGCTTCTGGCCTGGTCTACACCTATGATTGTACACTGACCTTCGCCTGCCAGGAAGACGCACGCCCCGCGCGCTGGCTTTGGCGGCGGCGCAGAGCCGAGTTGACAACCGTTCGTTGGGGTGCTAAGCAATGAGCAGTTGTCGGTTGTTCATTGGGGGCAGCGAATATGCGCGAGAATGCGGTGAAGCGG
>JALHUG010000143.1 GCA_022866185.1 Dehalococcoidia bacterium | reverse complement strand
GCCCGCATCATGCGCATCGATATCTTGACCATCTTTCCCGGCATGTTCCGCGGCCCCTTCGAGGAGAGCATCGTCAAGCGGGCGGTGGAGAAGGAGATCGTCCAGATCTTCCTGCACGACATCCGTGACTACGCTATTGACAAGCATCGCACGGTGGACGATTATCCCCACGGTGGTGGGCAGGGCATGGTGATGAAGCCGGAGCCACTGTTTGCCGCTGTGGAGGACGTCCAGGGCCAGGCGACGGAGCGAGGGCCGATAGTTCTCTTGACCCCCCAGGGCAGAATCTTCGACCAGGAGGTAGCGGTGGAGCTGGCCCGCCACGATAGGCTCATCCTTATTTGCGGGCACTATGAGGGCGTGGACGCGCGTGTGCACGAGCACCTGGCCACCGACGAGATCAGCATCGGCGATTACGTGCTCTCGGGGGGGCGAGCTGGCGGCCATGGTCGTGGTGGACGCTGTGGTCCGCCAGATACCGGGCGTCCTGGGCTCGCCCCTGTCGTCAGGCGACGATTCCTTCGCTGAGGGCCTGCTGGAGTATCCCCAGTACACGCGACCGGCTGACTTCCGGGGGATGAGCGTGCCGGAGGTGCTTCTGTCGGGCAATCACGGCGAGATCGCCCTCTGGCGCCGCCAGCAGAGCCTTTTGCGCACAGCCCGGCAGCGGCCCGACCTGCTGGTCCGCGCCGATTTGACGAAGGAAGAGAAGCAGTGGCTATTGACCAATCCACCCAGACAGTAGTTCACTAGAGGGTAATCATGATGGATCTAACATCGCTGGCAGAGCTGAAGGAGCGGCCCGAAATCCAGGAGTTCCACCCGGGCGACAGCGTGCGGGTGAGCGTCAAGGTGGTGGAGGGGGAACGCGAGCGGACGCAGGTGTTCGAGGGCGTGGTCATTCGCGGGCGACGGGCGGGCAGTAGCACCAACTTCACCGTGCGGCGGATCGCCCACGGCGTGGGGGTCGAGCGGACATTCCTTGTTCATTCGCCTCGCCTGGAGAAGGTGGAGGTAACACGGCGGGGGCGGGTGCGTCGGGCCAAGCTGTACTACCTGCGGGGCCTGACGGGCAAGGCTGCTCGCATCAAGGAGGCGGGCAGGCCGTCCGCCGAGCGGCGGAAGGCCGGCGCGAAAGAGGAGGAGGAGGAAGAGGCCGAGTAGTCTCGCCGACGATAGGCAAAGAACGCGGGGGCTGCGATGACAGCCCCCGTTTTGATCTGCGATCGGGCGGTGATATATTGGCCTGGGATGAGTTGGCTATGCCCTTCGCGGAACCAATCTCAAATCACTTCACACCGCTTCACCCTTAGGGTGCCGGTGGCGGCCTAGACGCCTTCCATCTCCCGCAACTGGCTTCTTGCCAACTTTCGCGGCTGCGAGTAGAATGGTGCGGTCCACTTGGCGCATGACCCCAGGGCGTAGGAGAATGCACAACATCTCTGCTAGCACGAACCCGTCCGTCCCAAGGCTGGACTTCTGGCGGAAGGCCCATTAATATCTCGCATGAGTAAGATGATCTCAGATTTTGAAGTATCAGCTGAGCAAGAGGTTGCCGAGATCAAGATGGAGCGACCCCATATCGTTGTTCTTGGTGCTGGTGCGAGTAGGGCTGTCTGTCCTCATGGAGACAAGAACGGAGGGGTGCTGCCCTTGATGCGGGATCTCACAGAGGTTGTCGGTTTGAAACGTTTACTCGAAAGATGGGGAATAGACCCAGACCAGGACTTTGAGGAGATCTTTAGCGATCTATACGAGCGCGGCGAAGAAGAGAAGGTTGAGCGAATCCAAGAAATGGTCGAGGGCTATTTTGAAGATCTAGAGCTGCCAGACAGGCCGACGATATACGATCATCTTGTCTTATCTCTGCGGGACAAAGACTTGCTGGCGACATTCAATTGGGACCCATTGCTCGCGCAGGCTTATCTAAGAAACCGACAGGCAGGGTTAGGCTTAGGCTTGCCGAAATTTGCTTTTCTACACGGAAATGTTGCTGTCGGTTACTGCGAAAAGGATAGAGTGTTCGTACTGGATAGGGTGTTCCAACTGGCTGGTAGGCGATGTGTCCACTGCGGAAACCCATACACGAAAGCACAACTTCTTTACCCCATCAAACAGAAGAATTACTCGGACAATCCGTTCATCGCCAACGAATGGACGTCGTTGAAATGGGGTTTTAGCAATGCTTTCATGATAACCATATTCGGATATAGCGGACCGAAGACTGATCAGGAAGCGATCGAGGCAATGGGAGCTGCATGGGGTGACAAGAGCGAACGCGCCTTGGAGCAAACGGAGTTCATAACGACACAGAGCGAAGACGAGGTGAACCAAAACTGGGATGCATTCATTCATACCCACCACTACGAAGTGCATGCAGATTTCTACGACTCGTGGATAGCCAACCATCCTCGCCGAACGGGAGAAGCATATCGAAACCAATATCTCGAAGCGAAGTTCATCCATAACAACCCGATACCCAGAGAGATGGGTTTTGAGCAACTTTGGGAGTGGTTTCGCCAGTTCAAAGAAGCCGAAGGTGTTGCATAGCTAACCTACCGATGCAACCGCTGCCATGTGTGCGAGGAATGCCGAAAGGACCACAGGAACGGGGTAAGCGACGCCTTATCCTTCTCCCACATCAGTTTCCGCCAGACCCGGGCAGACTCTCATTCTGCTTGGTCTCAGATATGGTTTCAACGGGGCTGTCGCTCAGGGTGTCTTCCAGCTGAGCGACATACTTGGCAAGCTCAATGTCGGTCAGTTCCGGCACAGGTCTGGACTGGCTGTTGCTGAGCCACGCTTCTGAGCCGAGAAGCGCGGGGGCTGCGATGACAGCCCCCGTTTTGATCTGCGATCGGGCGGTGATATATTGGCCTGGGATCGGTTGGCTATGCCCTTCGCCGAAGTAGCGGTCAACTCCACTGCGCCCCATCGCCGCACCTTCACCTACTCGCTCCCCAGCGGCCTGGCGGTGGCGGTGGGGCAGGCGGTGTACGTCCCCTTCGGCAACCGCACCCTTCAGGGGGTGGTGCTGGAGGTGACGGACGAGCCCGCCTACCCCGAAACGCGCGATATCATCGCCGCCATGGATTCGCGGCCGCTGCTCTTGCCTCATCACGCCATTCTGGCCCGCTGGATCAGCGACTACTACCTGGCCCCCTTGTTCGACTGCGTGGCCCTCATGCTTCCGCCGGGCTTTCGGCGCAAGCCTCTCACCCTCCTGCGGCCGCTGGTCTCAGCCGAGGATGTGCCTTCCTTGGAGCTGACGCCTCGCCAGAGGGAGGTGCTGGAGTGGGTGGTTGGCCATCGCCAGGTGGAGCTGGATGAGCTGCGCAAGGAGCTGAAGCGCCGTGGCCTGTCGGCGGCGGTGGAGGAGCTGGTGCGCCGGGGGCTTGTGGAGCGAGCCTACGAACTGGCGCGACCCAAAGTTAAACCCAAAATGGTGCCCCACGTGCGCCTGCTTGTGGAGCCCGCGGAGGCACGAGAGCGAGGCGAGGAGCTGGGCGCGTCGGCCAGGGGGCAGCGGCTGGCGGCTGCCCTGACGGCTCTGGCCGAAGAGGGGCCGCTCATGCCGCTGGCGCAACTGCGCGCCCGTAGCGGCATCACGAGCGCTGGCCTGGCGGGGTTGGTGGACAAGGGGCTGGTGGCGCTGGAGCAGATCGAGGTGGAGCGCGACCCGCTGGCGGCCAGGTCATACCCTCCGCGAGAGTCGCCGGTCCTGACGGCGGCCCAGCAGACAGCCTATGAAGAGATCGCCCAGGCGCTGGAGGGTTCGGCACCTGGCGGCGGCGGCTCACCCGGCGTCTTCCTCCTGCACGGCGTCACCGGCAGCGGCAAGACGGAGGTCTACCTTCAGGCGCTGGAAAAGACGGTGGCCCTGGGCAAGCGGGGCATCGTTCTGGTGCCGGAGATATCCTTGACACCGCAGACGGTGCGCCGCTTCGCCGAGCGCTTCCCCGGCCGGGTGGCGGTGATGCACAGCGGCCTCTCTCCGGGCGAGCAGTTCGACCAGTGGCGAGGCATCCGCGACGGCCGCTACGCTGTGGTCATCGGGCCGCGCAGCGCCATCTTCCCTCCTCAGCCCGACCTGGGCCTGATCATCATGGACGAGGAGCACGAGTGGACGTACAAGCAGCAGGACCCGGCGCCCCGCTACCACGCTCGCCTGGTGGCCGAAAGGCTGGCGGAGCTTACGGGGGCCATCCTGGTCCTGGGAAGCGCCACACCCGACCTGGAGAGCTACTATCGAGCCATTTCCGGCAGCTATCGCCTGCTGGAGCTGAGGGAGCGGGTGCAGCCGCTGGCCTTAGGGGATGGGCGATCCTGCGTTGTGCGGCCTCTGCCCGCGGTGGAGGTGGTGGACCTGAGCGAGGAGCTAAAGGCGGGCAATCGCAGCATCTTCAGCCGCTCGCTGGCTCGGGCGCTGGCCGAGGCCCTGGCCGCCGAGGAGCAGGTGATCCTCTTCCTGAACCGCCGCGGCGCCGCCTCGTTTGTCCAGTGCCGCGACTGCGGCTACGTCCCCACCTGCTCTCGTTGTGCCGTCTCCCTTACCTATCACGCCAGCGAGGGGCGGCTCATCTGCCACCACTGCCATCGCGGGCGGCTTCTGCCCGACCGCTGCCCCCAGTGCGGTAGCCCTCGCATCCGCTTCATGGGCATCGGCACCGAGAAGGTGGAGCAGGAGGCTGCGTGCGCCTTCCCCCAGGCTCGCCTCCTGCGCTGGGACCGCGATGTCACCCGCCAGCGGGGCGCTCACGAGCGCATCCTGGCGCGCTTCCTGGCCAAAGAGGCGGATATCCTCATCGGCACCCAGATGATCGCCAAGGGGCTGGACATGCCTTCGGTGACTCTGGTGGGGGTGATCTCGGCCGACGTGAGCCTGAACCTGCCGGACTACCGCAGCGGCGAGCGCACCTTTCAGCTCCTGGAGCAGGTGGCTGGGCGGGCCGGTCGCGGGCCCCTGGGCGGGCGGGTGATCATCCAGACCTATACTCCCCACCACTGGGCGATCGAGGCGGCCGCCCGCCACGACTACGCCGCCTTCTATGAGCACGAGGCGCTCCTGCGGCGGCGCCTGGGCTATCCCCCCTTCGGGCGGCTGGCGCGGCTGATCTTCGCCCACACCAACCCGCTTTACGCTCAGGAGCAGGCCCTTCGCCTGGCCAAGACGTTGCGCGGGGAGAAGGACGTGCGGGGCATCCCCCACCTGGACATCCTGGGCCCCGCTCCTTCCTTCGTGCCCAAGATGCGGGGCCGCCATCGCTGGCAGATCCTCCTGCGGGGCGATGACCCCGGCGAGCTCCTGCGGGAGCGCTCCTTCCCTCAGGGCTGGACGGTGGACGTAGACCCCGTGAGCCTGCTGTGAGGGCTCACCCCGCCGCAGACGCCGTGCCCGCCGTAGAGGGGCGACAGTAGGCACGCTATGTCCTAAAATAGTAGCGACTGCTTGAGGGATGGAGGTCTTGTCTTGGCGGTTTTGCCCATAAAGGTGCTCGGTGATGCTGTCCTCCGCCAGAAGGCGAAGAGGGTGTCGCAGGTCGACGGCTCCATTCGGCGCCTGGTCGAGGACATGATCGACACGATGCGGGACGCCGGCGGGGTGGGCTTGGCGGCGCCCCAGGTGGGCGTGCCCCTGCGGGTGGTGGTCATCGCCATGCCCGAGGAGGAGGAGGTCATTGCTCTCATAAACCCTGAGATCGTCAAGCGGTCGGGCGAGCGCAGACTGACGGAGGGCTGTCTATCGGTTCCCGGCTACTGGGCAGAGGTCACCCGCTCGCTGAGCGTGACCGCTAAGGGGCGCGACCTTCAGGGCCGCCAGGTGCGCATCAAGGCCGAGGACGACCTCCTGGCCCAAGCCCTGGAGCACGAGCTGGATCACATCAACGGTGTTCTCTACATCGACCATCTGGAGAGCCTGGACGAGCTGAGAGAGACGGCGCCAGCGCCGGAAGAGGAGGTATCCGCTGAGCTATAGGGCCGGCGGCTTGCGGTTAGAGGTGGAAGCATATAGCTTAGGGATCGATTCTCAGACCAGGGCCGTCCTCGCTGCGGTTGCTTCTTTTCTGGATTCTGAGGGCTTGGAGGCCTATGTGGTAGGCGGCTTCGTGCGAGACGCTCTGCTTGGGCGGGAAAGCCACGACGTGGACCTGGCGGTGGCTGGCGACCCCCTGTCGCTTGGCCGGCGGCTGGCCGATGTCCTGGCGGGCCATTTCGTCACCCTGCACGAGGAGCACAAGGCTGCCCGCATCGTCCTGCCCGACGGCGGGGCGATCCACAGCCTCGATCTCCTGCCACTTCGCCTGGACATCGAGGCCGACCTGGCCCAGCGCGACTTCACCATCAACGCCATGGCCGCCCGCATCGAGGCGTTGGTGGCTGAGCGACGGCCGTCCATCATTGACCCCTGCGGCGGCAGGCGAGACCTGGACGAGGGGATCGTGCGCATGGTGCGGCCGGAGGCCTTTGGCGCTGACCCCCTGCGCCTGCTGCGGGCGGTGCGCCTGTGTGCCGAGCTGGGCTTCGCCCTCGACCCGCAGACGGCGGCTGTCATGGCCGAAAACGCACCCATCCTTTCCCAGGTGGCCCCGGAGCGCCAGCGGGACGAGCTGATGCGCATCCTGGCCACGTCGCGGGCGGCCCCAGGCTTGCGCCTGGCCGATGAGCTGGGCCTCCTGGCTGTCCTTCTGCCCGAGGTGGCCGCTACCAAGGGTGAGGAGCAGCCGAAGGAGCACCATTGGGACGTCTTCGACCACAGCTTGGAGACGGTGGCTGCCCTGGATGCCCTTCTGGGCTTCGAGAAGCCTGCGGATGGGCGCTGGGCTCGCCTGTGGGGTGAGCTAGGGGGGCGACTGGAGGAGTTCCCGGCTGTTCGGGAGCATTTTCAGGAAGGAGTCTCCCAGGGCTGTAACCGAGTGGCCCTTCTCAAGCTGGCCGCTCTCCTGCACGACATCGCCAAGCCCGAGACCAGAACCATCGACGACAACGGCCGCATGCGCTTCTTCGGCCATGCCCGGGCGGGGGCCCTGATGGCAGCGGCTGCGGCCAGACGCCTGCGCTTCGGCGGCGCCGAGGTGCGTGAGGTGGAGGCCATGGTCAGGGAGCACCTGCGACCGCTTCAGATAGCTCAAGACGGGCCGCCCAGCCGTCGCGCTCTCTATCGCTACTTCCGCGATACGGGTGAGGCCGCCATCGATGTGCTCTTCCTCAGCCTGGCCGACCACCTGGCCACCGTAGGGCCTCGCCTGGACTGGGACGACTGGCGGGCTCACCTGGGCGTGGTGAGCTTCATCCTGGCTCAGCGTTTCCAGGAAGAGGTGTTGACATCGCCGCCTCGGCTGGTTACGGGCCACGACCTGATGGACGCCCTTGGCCTGGCGCCCGGGCCGCTGGTAGGGCGATTGCTGGCAACTGTGCACGAGGCTCAGGCGGCGGGCGAGGTGACCACGCGGGAGCAAGCCCTAGCCCTGGCCCGCCAGGAGCTGGAGCGAATGGAGGTTAGGCTCTGATGCGCAATCGCGCTACCCTTTACACTTTTGCTCTCATCGCCATTCTTACTGCCATTGCTGTCCTCATCGTTTGGCCCTCCGACCCCGGGCGCTATCTGCCGGGCTTCTTCCCCTGGCCCAAGGGGCACGGCCTGCATGTCGGCGGCTTCGATCGGGAGACGATGCGCCTGGGCCTCGACCTCAAGGGAGGCACCTACGTGCTGCTGGAGGCTGACACCAGCCAGGTGCCCGCCGACCAGCGGGACGATGCCATGAAGGGGGTCAAGGACATCATCGAGAGGCGGGTGAACGCCTGGGGGGTGGCCGAGTCGGAGATTCAGCGCGAGGGCGCCAACCGCTTGGCTGTGCAGCTTCCGGGCATCGCGCGAGAAGAAGCCCGCGACCTCATCGGTCGCACCGCCGAGCTGGAGTTCAAGGAGCCGCAGCGGGATGACCAGGGCAATTTTGTCTGCAAGAGCGATGCTGGTGAGTCCTTCACTGTGCCGTCAACCGTCGTGGGAACGGGCGACAAAGCCGGGCCGTCCAATCTGGTGTGGATCGCCGAGGAGCACCGCTGGCGCTGCGTGGCCACCGGCCAGACCGTGCCCACAGGCGACGTTCAGTGGGTGCCAGCGAAGGGAATCGGCAGCGACGGGAAGGAGAAGGCCCTGACGGGGTCTTTCCTCAAGGCGAACGCCCGCGTGGAGCTGATGACGGCCACCGAGCCGGTTGTCGCCATCGAGTTCAACTCTGAAGGCGGCAAGCTGTTCGACCAGATCACCGGCCGCCTGGTAAGCCTGCCTATGGCCATCTT
Organism: Dehalococcoidia bacterium; assembly: GCA_022866185.1. Lineage (GTDB taxonomy): Bacteria > Chloroflexota > Dehalococcoidia > SM23-28-2 > SM23-28-2 > SM23-28-2. The sequence goes on along the minus strand of JALHUG010000143.1, from coordinate 4,985 downwards.
CATGGACGAGGAACTCATCTCGGCGCCCACGATCAGGTCCCACATCACCGGCGGCAACGCTGTGATCGAAGGTGTTGCCCTGGAAGAAGGGCGCACTCTGGCCATCCAACTCAACTCGGGTGCTCTGCCCGTGCCCCTGACGGTGATCCAGGAGAGCACGGTGGACGCCACCCTGGGCGACGACTCGGTGCGCAGGAGCGTGCAGGCGGGCGAGATAGGCATCCTGGCCGTCATCGCCTTCATGCTCCTCTACTACCGTCTGCCGGGCGTCTTGGCCAGCATGGCCTTGGTCACCTACACCTCGATCGTTCTGATGATCTTCAAGATCATACCGGTGACCCTCACCCTGGCAGGGATCGCCGCCTTCGTCCTCTCGGTGGGCATGGCCGTGGACGCCAACATCCTCATCTTCGAACGGATGAAGGAGGAGCTGAGAGCAGGCCGCAATCTGGTCGTGGCCCTGGAGGCCGGCTTCGCCCGCGCCTGGCCCTCCATCCGCGATAGCAACATATCGACATTGATCACCTGTGGCATCCTGTGGTGGTTTGGCGATCAGTTCGGTGCCAACCTGGTGAAAGGCTTCGCGCTCACCCTGATCATCGGCGTGGCGGTGAGCATGTTCTCGGCTATAATGGTCACCCGCACCTTCTTGCGATTGCTGGTGGGGACGCGGCTGGCCGGGCGCCTGGGGTGGTTCGCTGCTGAGGCGAGGGTGGGGGCGGCTGCCGCTGCCGCTCATATGCCGACCTCAGCCAGTCCCTCGCCCGCAAGGCATGGGGGCTTCCTGGACTTCGTGCATCGCCGCGGCTGGTACTACCTGCTGTCCCTGGCGATTCTGGTTCCGGGCGTTGTCTCCCTGCTCATCCCGCCCGCTCTGAGGCCAGGCATTGAGTTCTCCGCTGGCACCAGCATGACTGTTCGCTTCGAGCAGTCGGTGGCGGCAGAGGACCTGCGGTCGGCAATGGCCGACATCGGCCATTCGGAGGCGCGCGTGCAGAGCACCAGCGAGGGCGATTTCATCATCCGCATGGGCGAGCTAGCGGGGGTGGCGAACGTCCCGCCGGTGGGCCCGAGCATGCCCTCCGAGCGGGAAACGATCGAGACGGCCCTGGGGGATCGATTTGGTGCCTTCACGGTGCGGGACTTCGCCTCCGTCTCGGGGGTCGTGTCGAAGGAGATCGGCCGCAATGCGGCCATAGCTGTGATAGCGGCGGCGGTGGGCATCTTGCTCTACATAAGCTGGGCCTTCCGCCATCTACCCAAACCCTGGCGCTACGGTGTCGCCGCTGTCATTGCCACCATGCACGACGTGGTGGTTCTGGTGGGTTTGTTCTCCATCTTTGGCAAGCTCTTCAACATGGAGATCAACACCATGTTCATCACCGGCCTGCTGACGGTCATTGGCTTCAGCACCCACGACACCATCGTCGTCTTCGACCGCATACGAGAGAACGTGGGCCGTAACCCGGGGGTGTCGTTCCCCGAGATCGTCAACGCTAGCCTGACCGAGACCCTCGCCCGCTCTATCAACACCTCGATGACGGTGGTGGTGACCATCGTTGCCCTGCTCCTGCTGGGCGGCGTAACGATTCAGGGCTTCCTGCTGGTGCTGCTCATCGGGGTGATCAGCGGCACGTACAGCTCGATCTTCGTGGCGAGCCAGATCCTGGTTAGCTGGGAGCAGGGGGACGTGCCGCGCCTCTTCCAGCGGCTCTTCCCCAGGCTGGCCCCGGCGCCCGGCACTTAGGGCCGTCTGCTGGCGGTCGATGGGGGTCGCTTATGCCTGTGGAGTTCATCGGCAAGCCGATCGAGGTGAAGCTGAGCGAGGGCGAGCCGCCTGTTCCGGTGGCCTTCCGTCTCGGCCGCAAGGAATACAAGGTGGCCGATGTCATCCAGCACTGGGAGGACCATGGCTTCGGGCAGGTTATCCCTAGGCATGACGACTGGCGCTCGGGCTCCCAACGCGTCTACTATCGGCTGCGCACCACCGAGGGCGAGGTGTACGAGGTCTACGTGGACTGGCTGCCCACGGGGCGGCAGGGCAAACGCAGGCAGGAGAAGACCAAGTGGTTCGCCTACCGGAAGCTGTAAACCGTCTGAGCGACGAACTGCGCCTGCGGGTAGCATGGGGTCGGCAGGGGCGATCAGGTGCAGGAGGTGAGCCATGAAAGGGAGACCGCGATTCTACGTCGAGGCCGAAGGCCCAAACGTAGAGGCGCTCCAACGCGGTCTTGCCTGGCTGGCAGAGGCAGCGGCCCGCTCCGATACGACAGAGGGTATTCTAGCAATGCCGACGAAGGAGAACCTCTGGGGCACGGTAAGCGAGGCCATGGGTGATGAGGCAGCGAAAGCGCTCGAGGACGGTCGGCCGGTCAGCCTGAAGGGTGGCGTGGCCGTCAAACTGGTCACGCATCGCATGAGCCTGTATCCTCGGACGCCGATCCCTGTTCTGTGCGTGTACGTGACCAAGAGCCATCTGGACAAGATCGATCGCGCTCCCAGGGTGGCGGAGATGTGCGTCGTCCCGTGGACAATGGATGAAGTGCGCTATTGGATTGAAACGTGGCAGGCCGTGTGCCTAACCTGAAGTCAGCCTCCTTGCCAGCCCTCGCGCCAGCAAATGCGACGAGGCGACCATTGCGCGAATAGCCCGCGGGAGGGCAGAATGAGCGCCCACAGGATTCCTTTCATGCCATTGCCGCTCTTTATTCTGGTGAGAGTCTCCGCACCGTTCACAAAGAAGCGATTTGGCTTGTTCGGACCCAGGGTGATGCCCGGGCTTTTCTTTGAGGGAGTGAAGTCGGCGGCGTTACGGCTGGGCGCTATCCTGGGCCGAGCCAGACCCGACCTCGTCGAAGCAGTTGTGAAGTCCTACTCCGACGGGCCCAGTAACTCCGAACGCGTTCGCTCCCAAAGAGACGCGCTGGCCGGAATCGCGGAAGGGCTGCTTGCAAGTGCGGCGCATCCGGAGACTTTCGATGACCTCGTGGGGTTCGATGAGTCGATCCCGCGTGCTGGGGTGTGGGTTGACGTTCGGGAGGCCCTGCCAGGTCTTGTACAGTACCTACTAGTAGGCCTAGAGTTAGGGGTACGCAAGCCCCAGCTCACCCGAAGCCTTGCAGACAATGAGGTCGAAGACCGGAGCGGCGTCAAAAAGGCGTTGTTGGAGGCGGGTCTAAAGCTCCCGGGGGGGCGTCCCTTCGAGAGCTATGAGGAGTGGGAGCAATATGTTCTATCCGAAGTGGATGAGTGGCGGCGCAAATGGGGTGGTAAGGTGGATGAGTGGCAGCGCACGTTGGGTTGAGGTGCCCCGGCGTTGGGCGTGTGCTATGCGAGGAGCCGCTGGTTCGCCTACCGGAAGCTGTAGGCTACGGCTCGCCGTATACCTCCTCCAGGCGCTCGAAGTCCAGGGTCATTCTCCGCTCACCGCCTAGCCAAGCTGAGCATGCCCCTATCTGCCGGATAGCGCCTGTTGTTCCTCAAGCCATCTCCTCGTTCCAACTTCGGTGCGATGCCTGAGGCTCTCGATGCTCTGCTGCTTGTGCAGATCGGCTTCCGGGTTGCTGGGGTCCTTCAAATCGAGGTACGTGCCGCAAGGGAAGTCGGAGCAGAGGCCGCAGTGCTCAAGCCGTTTCTGTTCCGCACAGCACTCCCATATTGGGCAGGTATCCCAAGGGATTTCTTCCGATTTTGTCCAGAACACTTTTCCTCTCTCTGCACTGCACCCCTTGCACGTTCCGTCCAAGTAGTTGCAGCCCCCGCAGTAGATTCCGCAAACGGCCGCTAGATTCGCCTCTGCCATTTCGTTTGCCTCCTACCCATTGTCCGCCTTTCGTCCCAGGACCCGCTCGTCGCCCACGCGGCGGGTGATGCGCTGCTCGTCCAGGTGCTCGAGGAGGGCCTGGGCGTACTTGCGGCTGGTGGCGAACATGTCCCGCACCTGGGCCAGGGTGATGGTGCCCTGGGCCTTCAGGTGGGCCACAATGCGAGCGGTCATCTCCTCATAGGCCTCTCTGGCGAAGGCTATGTTGTCGCCCACCCGCACGATCCGGCCCTCTTCCTCCAGGTAGGCTAGGAGAGCGGGGTCGGGCAGGCTATCGGTGGGCGGTGCATAGGGCTCGGCCCGAAGGGCAGCGAGGAAGGCGTCGGCGGTGGCCTGCTGGGCCGGAGTCAGGCTCGGCGCATGTTCCGGCAGGGCCAGGGTGCTTGCCTCCTCCCGAACGTCTCCTCGCCCCGCCCAGGTAGCGAGGGCGGCGTCGAAGGCGCGCGGGTCGAGCCCCAGGCGGCTGCGCAGCTCCTCCCTGGCAACGCCGCGGCGCAGCGGGCGCTGGCGGTGGAAGGCCGAGAGGATGTCCTTTGCCCGCGTGCTGAGGGCGGCGAAACCGTGGGCGCTGTAGAGGAGCGAGGCGGGGCCAAGCTCCTGGGCGCCCAGGAGAAGGGCACGGCCGTCCTCCACCAGGCTGGCAACCGCCGCCAGCACTTGGTCGGGGGTCAGCTCGGTATGGCGGGCAATCTGGCTCGCCTCGCATGGCTCCAGGCGCGACAGGGCGATCAGCACCATGTCCTCCGGCGAGCCGCGCTCCATCTTCTCCAGCGTCGCCAGGGTGGGCTGATGGAAGCGGCGATGGCGTCGCACGCGGGTGTCCACCACCTTGCCGCCGCCCAGGGTGTCGTTGGGCGAGCGGATGACGAAGAGGTCGCCGGGGGCGACCGCTGCCGGCTCCGCCAGACGAATCTGGGCCCAGGCCATCTCGCCGGCGGCCAGCTCATCGTGATCGAGGAGGAGGGCGCGGCCGCTCACCTCGCTGGCGCCGCTGTGGAAGGAGACCTGAAGACTGTGGCGAATCGGCCGCGGCAGGCGGCTCACCGCTCGCAGGCGCACATCGATGGCTGTGGTGGGGCGAAGCCATCCGGGGGTGGTGACCACCATGCCCCGTTGCAGATCGTGGGGGGAGATGCCCACCAGGTTCAGGGCCAGGCGGCAG
>JALHUG010000142.1 GCA_022866185.1 Dehalococcoidia bacterium | reverse complement strand
CTGGATAACGTGAAGCGTTTATGCGAGCGAGCCGTCCTCCTCAACCACGGCGTCATCGCCGCCGAGGGGAAGCCGCAGGAAGTGGTGGATGAGTACCTGGCGAGCCACTTCGAGTTCTCGGCAGCCACGGCGAGCCGTGGCGACTTCTAGGGGATGATGACTAGGCTGGATTTGTCCCCCGCTGAACTTATCTAGACAGAGGGGCGGTTCGGACAATTCTTGACAGCAAAGACTACAGGAAGCCGAGGATGCGTGAAGTAGAAATACCCGATACCGGTGAGCGCATGATACCCCGTTTTCACCATGAAGGGGTGATCTATGCCGAGCACATTGTTCGTTATCTATTCGCAACTCGGTTCGTTGGAGGCAAGCGAGTCTTGGATGTAGCCAGCGGAGTTGGTTACGGGGCTGATCTCTTGAGTTCGGCTGGGGGAGCTGAGGTTGTGGCCCTGGATCGGTCACCGGAAGCGGTAAGATACGGAAAGAAGCACCATTCTGGGTTCCGACCAAGCTATGTGTTGGGGGATGTCCAATCGCTGCCTTTTCAGAATGCCCAATTTGATGTGGTCGTGTCCTTCGAAACAATCGAGCATGTCTCTGACCATCAGCGTTTCTTGGCCGACGTGAAGCGTGCTTTGCGCCCGGACGGCCTATTCATCGTTTCCACTCCCAATAGGGGCGTCTACGTAGAAGGGAACCCGTTTCATACGAAGGAGTTTACGTTCGACGAGTTTGAGGAAGCTCTAGCTGGCCATTTTCGATATGTAAAGACTTTCTCCCAAGATGATTGGATAGCGAGCGCCGTCTTCTCTCCTGAGGAGATGGAGGGAGCCGATAAACCCGTAGCGGGTCAGCTGAATCTCTTCAAAGCTGTTGCCAAGTCGCCATCAGAGACGCTGTACATGGTGAGTCTATGCTCCGAGGTCCCTCTACCCGAGGCAAGACAACAAGTCGTACTGACGAGTCTCTACGAAGTACGTCACTATCTTGAGGAGATACATCGGCGCGATGCGGATATTGAACTGCTGAACACCGATCTATCTGCGCAGGTGGCTGCGCTAGCCCAGCGCAACGCTGCCCTGGCCGAGCGTGACGTTCTGCTAGAGAAGCTTGATGCCTCACTGGCAGAAAAGGACGCCGCCATGGGGGAGTTGAAAGGAGCCTTCCAGGACATCGAGCGGCAAATGGAAGCTATTCACCGATCCCTTGGCTACCGCCTCCTGGAGCGGATGCGGCGGCCGGTCAACCGACTGGCCCCGCCGGGAACGCGGCGCCGCGCCCTCTTCGCCCCCTGGCGCCGCGCCTTCGATATCGGCCTCACCGAGGGGTGGGGGCCGCTTTTCCGGCGGGTGCTGCCAGTGTGGAGGTGGGCGCCCCGGATGATCCGACGGGCCAGGCTCACCTCGCAGGTGGGCTCTCTGGACGAGCAGTACCAGCTGTGGCTGCGCGCTCATGCTCTGACGTCGGCGCAAGTCCGGCGTATTAGAGAAGAGGCGGCCCGGCTCGCCTACCGACCGCAGGTAAGTATCATCATGCCCGTCTACAACACTGATCGCGCCTGGCTCCGCGACGCCATCGAGTCGGTGCGGGGGCAGTTGTACGACAACTGGGAGCTGTGCATCGCCGACGACGCCTCTACCAAACCGGCGGTGCGGGCGCTGCTGCGGGAGTATCAGGGCGACGACCGGATCAAGGTGACCTACCTGGGGGAGAACCGGGGTATATCCGGGGCCTCGAATGCGGCCTTGGCGATGGCCAGGGGAGAGTTCGTGGGGTTCCTGGACCACGATGATGAGCTCAAGCCCGATGCTCTATACCACGTGGTCAGGCTCTTGAACGAGCGGCCTGATCTGGATTTCATCTATTCTGATGAGGATAAGCGCAGTTCGGACGGCCGTTTGGTGCAGCCCTTCTTCAAGCCGGACTGGTCGCCGGATTTTCTGCTTTCCACAAACTAT
>JALHUG010000141.1 GCA_022866185.1 Dehalococcoidia bacterium | reverse complement strand
GGAGTCCAACGTCGACTCCACCCGCCTGCGCCTGGGCACCCATAACGAGGCCGAGGAGCGGCGGATCATGCAGGCCATTGGCGTGCTGGCCAACACCAACATCTACGTGAACGACAGCGCCGTCGTGCGCATGCCTGAGATGCGGGGCAAGGCCTGGCGCCTGTCCAGAGAGGGTCGGCTAGACTTGATAATCGTTGACTACCTGCAGCTCATGCACGGCGGGGTGCCGGCGGAGAATCGAGTGCAGGAGATCAGCTACATCTCGCGCTCCCTCAAGGAGCTGGCGCGGGAGCTGAACGTGCCGGTCCTGGCCGTCTCCCAGCTCTCGCGGGCGGTGGAGGCGCGGGCCACCCACATCCCTATGCTCAGCGACCTGCGCGAGTCGGGGAGCATAGAGCAGGACGCCGACGTGGTTCTGTTCATCTATCGCGAGGATGTCTACGTGCGTAAGGAGGAGTGGGAGCGCATGCACCGCGACCGCGCGGGCGACAGCTACCCGCAAGGCATCGCCCAGATCATTGTGGCCAAGCACCGCAACGGGCCCACGGGTACGATGCACCTGCGCTTTCGGGAGAAGACGGCTCGCTTTGAGGACCTTCTCGTCATCCCGCCAGAGGGGGAGGGCGGATGGAGCTAGAGCAGGGGCGGTTCGCGGGCTTTCCTGCGGGGGCCTTGGCCACCGCCATCCCCAATCTTTTCTTTGCTGCTGTCCTGCCCCGCATCAGCGACCCTGCCGAGCTGGTGGTTAGCCTTTGTTTCTTCTTTGCTCATGGCCGCAAGAAGGGGCAGCCCCGCTTTCTGACCTACGCTGAGCTGGCCGCGGATGACACATTGGCCACTGCCCTCGCTTCGCTGGGAGAGGGCGCCCTGCGCCGGGGCCTGGATGCGGCGGTGGAGCGGGGGACGCTTCTGCGCCTGGATGTAGGGCCCGAGTCTGCGGCAGGCGGACGCGAGGGGCAAGCGCAGGAGCTGTACTTCCTCAACACGCCGGCTGGCCATCGGGCGGTGGCAGCCATCGAGGCTGGCGAGCAGGGCTTGGGGCGGCTTGTCTCCCCGCCACCCGCGCCGCACGAACCGAAGCCCAACATCTTCGAGCTCTACGAGCAGAACATCGGCCCGCTGACGCCGATGGTTGCTGAGTATCTGAAGGACGCTGAGGAGCAATACCCCGCTAGCTGGTTCCAGCCAGCGTTCCAGAGAGCGGTAGCCCAGAACGTGCGCCGCTGGGTCTACATAGCCGCTATCCTGAGGCAGTGGAAGGAAAATGGTCCGGACTATGAGAAGGCTGGACGAGATTCTGAAGGGCCTGGGCGCAAGCTCTCTCCCTTCGACCGATATCGGCGTCTCATCCGACGCTGAGGCCGGCGAGAGGGTGGAAGAGGGCGTTTGCCCCCTCTGCCGGGGGGCGGGCTTCGTGCGCAAGGACGTTCCCCTCGATCATCCCGACTTCGGTCGCGCCTTCCCCTGTCGTTGCGTCCTGGCGGAGGGGGAGGAGGAGCGGCTGGCCCGCCTGCAACGCTACAGCAACCTGGGGCCTCTCACCCGCCTGACCTTCGCCAACCTGATGAGCCGCGGGCGCAGCACTGACCCGGCCAATCAGGAGAGATTCGCCAAGGCAGTGGCGGCGGCGCGAGAGTTTGCCCAGGAGCCCAGCGGCTGGCTGGTTATCTGCGGGCCCAGCGGCTGCGGCAAGACCCACCTGGCGGCGGCCATCGCCAACGTCTGCATCGAGCGGGGGCAGCCGGCCTTCTTTGTGGCGGTGGCGGACCTGCTGGATCATCTTCGCGCCACCTACCGGCCGGACAGCGAGGTCTCCTACGATGAGCTGTTCGAGGAGGTGCGCAACGCTCCCTTGGTGATCCTGGACGACCTGGGGGTTCACACTGCCACCCCCTGGGCTCAGGAGAAGCTCTTCCAACTAATCAACCATCGCTACAACCACCGCCTCCCGACGGTGTTCACCACCAGCGCTCCCCTGGAGGAGATGGACGAGCGGCTGCGCACCCGCCTGGGCGATGCAAGCCTGTCGCAGGTTTTCCTGCTGGAGAGGGGGCTGGGGAGGCGGACCGGCGCCCTCGGTGGGCTGGATTTGCTGGTCATCCGGGAGATGACTTTCGAAACCTTCCAGCACAGCGGAACCGCGCTGCAAACCCAGCTCGCTGACATCTTTCGAAGCCAGGAGGAGTCGGACGTCTGGGGCGAACGGTTGCAGACATTGGTTCGGGAAGCTCTGCGGAGCCTTGGGGTTGCGTACGTCACGGCACGAGGCTACGCCGAGAACCCGGAGGGCTGGCTGGTGCTGCTTGGTGAAACGGGCTGCGGCAAGACCCACTTGGCAGCGGCCATTGGCCACTACCTGTGCGCCAGGGGCATCGGTGTTGAGTTCTGCGTCGTTCCTGACCTTCTGGATGACCTGCGTTCGGCCTCCCGGGAGCACACAGATGCTGGCCATCTCGATGATGTCTTGGAGGCAGTGCGCACCGCTCCCTGTCTCATCTTGGACGACCTGGGGGTACACGCCGCTACCCCCTGGGCTCAAGAGAAGCTGTTCCAGATCCTCAACTATCGCTACAACGCCAAGCTGCCGACCGTGATAACTGTAGGGAAGGATCAGGAGAGGGCTCTTCCTGCCGCTTGGGTCTCCCGGATGTACGACACCAAGGTGAGCATGTCCTCACCCCTTGATATTAAGGCCCCCGACTATCGGGGGCGGCCCAGGAATCAGGCCCCGCCGCCTCAGCCGCCGCGACGGGGTGGGAACAAGCGGGCCGCTCGCTGAGGTCGGCGGCGGCGCCTGTCGTGGCGCGCCCGCAGCCAGTCGCGCAGGGCCCAGTGCGTGGTATCGAAGGAGAGATCGTCCCAGGGGATGTCGTCCGGGGCAAACCAGCGGGCCTCCAGCACCTCGCACCCGATCTTCACCCGGCCCCTCGGCTGTTGCCCCTGGAAGACCACAACCAGTACCCCTGGGCTCTCGGGGACTGGCCGCGAGTAGACCCCCACCAGCGGCCCTGCCTTCACCTTTAGGCCGACCTCCTCCTCTGCCTCTCGTGCGGCTGCCTGCTCGGCCGTCTCGTCGATCTCCATGTAGCCAGCGGGGAAGGTCCAGGTGCCGCGGCGGGGCTCGATGGCGCGGCGGAGAAGGAGAAGGCGGCCGCCGCGGGCGACGATGACCCCGGCCACCACCCTAGGGTTAAAGTAGAGGATGCGCTGGCACTGGTCGCAGACCAGGCGGGGGCGCTCTTCCGTCGCCGGGAGGCGTTCGCTGAGGTGACCGCCGCAGTGGGGGCAGAAGCGGGGTGGGCTGGGGCTGACATGAGTGCTGGTCATTGAGGCTGAACGGCGGTTTGGCCTTCCCCCTCGAGCCAACTCTCGCCTCCCTCCCAGACCTCCTTCTTCCAGATGGGGACGACCTCCTTGATGCGGTCCACGGCTTGCTGACAGGCCTCGAAGGCCTCGTGGCGATGGGGGGAGGAGACGACCACCAGGAGGCTGGTCTCTCCTATCTCCACGCGGCCGGTGCGGTGAGCGATGGCGATGTCGGTGATAGGCCAGCGCGCCGCGACCTCCTCGGCCACCTGCCGCAGCTTCTTCTCGGCCATCTCGGTATAGGCATCGTACTCCAGATGGAGGACGCGCCGTCCCAGGTTGTTGTTGCGCACGACGCCCAGGAAGAGAGCGACCGCCCCGGTCTCGTCGCGGCGGACGTGCCCGATGAAGGGCTGGGGCTCGAGGGGGTCGGCGGTGATGCTAATGAGCATGTGCGCCTCCGCTCACCGGCGGGATGAAGGCTACCTCATCGCCGTCGCTCAGGGGGTAGTCAGCGGGGACATATTCGGCGTTCACGCTGTACATCAGGCTGCCGCTGTAGTCGGCCAGGCGGGGGAAGCGAGCGCAGAGGTCGCGTTGGAGCTCGCCGACCGTCAGGCCGTCTCGCACCTCCAGATTCAGCTCGCGCTGGCCGGTCATGTCGTGGAGAGCGGCGAAGAACTTCACCCTGACCTTCACGCCCTTTTACCTGCTCCCAGTGTAATGCAGCCTTCTCAGGCGGGGCAAGGCGGCTGGTTCATGATTGATGGGGTTCTGAACCATCGGGTTCGCACACAACCCCCGCCTGAAGGCTGGGGCAAGGGGAGGCGAATCCGATGCCCCCGCCTTCAGGCGGGGGTCGAGAATCAAGCCACCAACGGCGAACCGGCCATCGGGCAAGGCGAAGGCAGTATAATACTAGCGACCCATGACAGGGAGGCAATCGATGGCAGCGCTTTCTCCTCTGGCCCGTGTGCGCCAGGCGGTCCTGGACGTTCTCTTTCCGGCCCGCTGTGTCGGCTGCGGGGCCTATGGCTCCTTTCTCTGCTCGTCCTGCCAGGCGGAACTGCCCCGCGCTAGGCCGCCGCGCTGCCCCGTATGCTGGCAGCCCCAGCGCCAGGGGGATGCTTGCGGTCGCTGCCGGGAGGAGAGGCCCGCCTTCCAGGGGGCGCGCTCGCTCCACCTCTATCAGGGCGTGGCGCGGGAGGCGGTGCACGCTCTCAAGTACAACTACCTCTCCGCGCTGGCCCAGCCGATGGCGCAGCTCATGGCCCGCTACGTAGAAGAGGAGGCCATCGCGGCCGACCTGTTGATGGCGGTGCCCCTATACGCCAGAAGGGAGCGATTGCGGGGCTACAACCAGTCGGCCATGCTGGCGCGAGAGGTTTCGCGCCTGTGTGGCCTGCCTCTGGGCGGGCGAGGGCTGGCGCGCCGTCGCAATACTCCGCCCCAGGCTCGCAGCGCCGATGCGGAAGCACGCAAGCGCAACGTGACCGACGCCTTTGTCGCTGACCGTCGCTGGGTGGATGGCAGGCGCGTTCTTCTCATCGACGACGTCATGACCACCGGCGCCACCCTCGATGCCTGCGCCCGCGCCCTGCGCCAGGCCGGCGCTGCCTCCGTTTGGGCCCTTACCTTCGCCCGCGAGGACTGATCGCGCTTGAAAGGGAATGTGTGTTTCGCTGTAGGTGGGGCATGGAGCATCAGGTGCTTTCTGGCCGCTCATCCTTCGACAAGCTCAGGATGAGCGGGGGCTCAAAGGGGAAGCTGCACTGTATCGACCGCAGCCACTAGGACGGACATCTGGAAAGTCGCCACCCATGATCTCTCACCTGTCCCGAAACGCCACGGTGCTTGAAAGGGGAAGCCACTTGGCTCTAAAATGCAGTCACGGGAGGCCCCCGCTTGGGTATGCAGAGGGAGGATTGATTGGAGATGGAGCTCACCTTTCGTTCACGGCATGTCCCCGTCACCGATAGCCTGCGAGAGTACACGACCCGCAAGCTGAGCCGTTTGGCCCGCTATCTGCCGCTGGTGAATGAGGCGGTAGTTGAGCTGAAGCAGGAGGGGGGCGAGAACGCCCGGCGGTTCGTGGTGCAGCTAACCGTGAACTGTAATGGCACCTACCTGCGGGCAGAAGAGAGAGGCCCTCGCCTGCTGCCCGTCATCGACGCCGCCGCCGACAGCCTGTCCAACGAGGTGCGGCGCTACAAGGAGAAGGTGTATCGCAGCGACAAGCATCTCAAGGCCAAAGGGGCGGCCCTGGCCGGAAAGGCCGCCGTGCCTGAGGAAGCTGAGGAGGAGCAGGAGGAAGAGACCGTTTTGGGACGGGTAGTGCGCGTTAAGCGTTTTCCGGTAAAGCCGATGAGCGAGGAGGAGGCCATCGAGCAAATGGAGCTTCTGCATCACGACTTCTTCCTCTTCTTCGACGCCGATGCTGACACCTACGCCCTCCTCTATCGGCGGCGCGACGGGGACTACGGCATGATCATCCCCGAGGCGCCGTAGGTAGGGGTTTCCTCCTGATGACTTGTCTGAGGCTCCCACCCTTGTAGCCTTCCTGGGCGGGCTGAGTGGCAGCCCCCTGGAGGAGATGGTGGCGGCCGCTCGCCGCGCTGCCACCATCGATAGCCTGGAGCGAGCCCTCTCCACCGGTGCCTTCGCCTCCGCCATCCTTGTCGCCGACTCGCCGGAGGGGCTGGCAGACCTGCCTGCGGCCATCGTCGTGGATGTGGACGCCGGTGCCTTCCAGTTCGGCCGCCGTCTGGCCGGGCTGATCGATAGGTTTGGTCTGGAGAAGCCCGTCTATTTCAGCGGCGGCAGTCTTCCTCTCCTCTCGGCTCAGGAGTTCGTGGGCATCGCCCAGGAGCTGGGGCGAGGCGATGGCCTGGTCATCACCAACAACTTCTACTCGGCGGATCTGGTGGCCTTCTCGCCAGGGGAGGCCCTCAAGAAGATCACTCCACCCGACACCGACAACCCGCTGGCCCGCCTGCTGGCCGAGCAGGCCGGCCTGTCGCCGCGGCCGTTGCCTCGCAGCGTCTCCAGCCAGTTCGACATCGACTCGCCTTCCGACCTGGCCATCCTGACCCTGGTGGGAGGAGCCGGCCCCCGCCTGCAACGCCTGCTGGACTGCTGGCGATTGGACGTAGCGCTCTATCGGCGGGCGCTGGCCTATTTCACCGACCCCACGGCCCAGGTGCTGGTGGCCGGTCGGACGGGCAGCCAGGTGTGGCAGTATCTGGAGCGGGAGACGGCCTGTCGGGTGCGCTTCTTCGCCGAGGAGCGGGGCATGCAGGCCGAGG
>JALHUG010000140.1 GCA_022866185.1 Dehalococcoidia bacterium | reverse complement strand
CGCTGCTCCAGTTGCATTAGGGTGGCCTGAGCTGTCTCTGGCATGCGAGCCTGGTCCATCACCAGGTAGCGACGCATGCCTACGAGCTTCCCGATGTGCTCAATGAAGAACGGACACTGGGTCTCGCAGGCGCCGCAGGTCAGGCAGTCCCAGATCACGTTGTCCGAGACGACATCGCCGGCGATGATCCGCTCGCCCTCCAGGGGCTCCTTGGAGCCGTTTCGGTGGGCGCGGAGCATCAGGGGCCCCGTCTTGTCAACATAGGCGTGAATGTCCCGGAGGAACCCCATGGGGCTCAGCTCTTTACCTGTGAGGTTGGCCGGACAGTTGGCCTCGCAGCGGCCGCAGCGGACGCAGACGTCCACGTCCATGATCTGCTTCCAGGTGAAGTCCTGGAGGTGGCCGGCGCCGAACACCTCCGCTGTCTCGATATCGGTGATGGGGGCAAGACTCGAGCCGGCGATGGCGGCGCCGGTGGGTGAGATATTGCGCATGAAGATGTTGGCGGATCCCAAGAGTATATGGGAGATCTTGCCGTAGCCCACCCAGGCAATGAAGCCGAAGGCTAGGGGCAGGTGCGCCCACCAGAAGACGCGGTGCATGTCCTTGAAGGTCGCGGGCTCCACCCCCAGGGCGGTGAGGGGCCTGGCAATGATCCAGCCCACCGGCGACCAACCAGCCCAATCTGGATTCTGCGGCAGCTCGGTGGCACCCAAGCGCATCGCCTCTGTCAAGAAGCCGGTGACAAGGATGGCCAGTATCAGCCAGAGCAGGACCACATCGTCCCAGAGGCTGGCCAGCCGCAGCTTGGGGGGCCGCATGAAATAGCGGCGAAAGAGGGCCATGAGCACACCCACGGTGGCGAGCAGGCCGCAAAGATCCAGCGTCAGGGAGAGGCCCAGGTAGATCGTCCCGCTGATGAACTTGTAGAAATCGTCGTTGAAGGCCACTATGAGGGTGCCGATGAACAGCCCCGCAAAGCCCCAGAAGATCAGCAGGTGCATGACCGAGGCGTACGTGTCGCCGGGAAGACGCCCCTGGCCGATGCCGTACAACAGGAAGGCCTTTGCCCGCTGAAACCAATTGCCCGCCCGGCTCTCGCCCTTGCCCAGGCGCCACAGCCGATAGCGACGGAAGGGGCCGTTCACGAAGATGAGCAGGATGACGGCGGCCGCGACCCAGATCGGCACGCGGACCCAGTCGCCAATGTTCCAGAGCGCCTCTCGCTCTGCATCGCCTAAGTGGAGGCCCATGCCGAGCAGAAGAGCTATGGCGATAATGGGCACTGAAAAGATGGCAGCATAGGTTGCTAAGGTTATTGGCCAATTGCGAGTTGTCAAATTTGTACGCACGGAACCACTATCCCTCCACCATTGATTTATCGGACGTCGCGTCACGTATGATATCGGTTGGTGAAATAAGGATCAACCGTGAGCCTGGGGCGTGGACGCGCCGTATAGCTTGCGCAGGTCGGTCTTCAGCACCTTGCCCAGATAGTTGCGGGGCAGCTCATCGACAAACGTCACATATTTTGGCGCCTTGAAACTAGCCAGGCAGCTCTTGGTGTACTGAATGATCTCCCAGGCGGTGGCTGTCTCCCCCGGCTTCAGTTGGACGACGGCCTTCACCTCCTCACCCCACTCCTCGTCAGGCACGCCGATGACGGCCGCATCTTCGACCTTGGGGTGCTGCTGCAGGACAGCCTCGATCTCGCCGGGCGAGATGTTCTCGCCGCCGCGGATGATCAGGTCCTTGGTGCGCCCGGTGATGAACAGATAGCCATCCTCATCCATCCAGCCGATGTCGCCGGTGTGCAGCCAGCCATCGACCAGGGTGTTGGCCGTCTCCTCGTCTCGCTTCCAATAGCCGGTCATCAGGCGGGCCCCCTTGGCCACGATCTCCCCCTCCCGACCGAACGGCAGGATGTTCCCCTGCGGATCCATGATGGCGATGTCCACATCCTCCATCGGCCGCCCCACCGACTTCAGGCGCTCCAGCTTTCTCTGCTTCTCCTCCTCTGTGCCCTCGATGACGTGATCCTCGGGGCCAAGGTAGGTGATGGTAGAGGTGCTCTCTGTCTGGCCATAGGCGTTCATCAGGCCGCACTTGAACACACCCACCGCCTTGCGGATCACCTCGTAGGGCATGGGCGCGGCTCCGTAGGCCAGGAGCTTGAGGGAGCTGAGGTCGTACTTGGCGAAGTCGGGCTCCTCCATGACCCGCCTGAGCATGGTGGGCACGACGAAGGTGTGGGTGACCCGCTCTCGCTGAATCGTCTCCAGCCAGGCGAGGGGTTCGAACTGCGGCAATATCACCAGGGTGCGCCCTCCCCAGATAGATGACATGATGGCCGTGACCCCCGCCACGTGGTAGACAGGCACCGACAGCATCATGACGTCGTGCGTCTCGGGGTTGGCGGGCTCGACGGTGTTGGTGACGTATATCGAGAGGCTGAGATAGGTGAGGACGACGCCCTTGGGCAGGGCAGTAGTGCCGCTGGTGTACATGAGGACGGTGGGGTCGCTGTCGTCGACCTCGACGGGCACCTCCTCGGGCTCGTATCTGGCGATGATGTCCTCGTAGTTCTGCATCCCTTGGGGGCGGGCGTCGTAGCAGATGAAGTGGCGGATGCCCCTTAGCTCCTGCCGTATGGAGGCGATGAGCTCAAGATAGTGATCTTCCACGAAGAATATCGAGGCCTCGCAGTTGTTCACCATGTAGATCAGCTCTTCCCGCTTGGCCCGGTAGTTGAGGGGGACGAATGCTGCCCCCAGTTTGGCGCAGGCGTAGTAGGTCTCGACGTAGCGGTGGGAGTTGAGGGCCATGATGGCCACCTTCTGGCCGTGCTCGACCCCCAGGTCCGTGAGGGCGTTGACCAGGCGATTGACTCGCTCCTGCACCTGCAGGTAGGTAAGACGGGTGCTGTTGCAGACCAGCGCCTCGCGGTCAGGCACGATAGACGCGCTGATCGTCAGGAATTCAGCAGTATTCACCTTACCCCCTCTCTTCGACTAGTGGCTCCTATACCCCCACGAACTGGGGCGCCCTGCCCTCTCGCTGGGCCCTCAGCCCCTCGTCTGCGTCGCGGCTGGCCAGAACCAGGCGGGCCAGGCGGCCTTCCAGGGCCAAGCCATCGGCCAGGGGCAGATCCAGGCCCTGGGTCACTGCCTCCTTGGCATATCGCAGAGCCAGCGGCCCACGCGCCATTAGCTGGCGGGCCAGCGCCTCGGCCTCGGCGTAGAGGCGTTGGCGGGGCACCACTCGCTGCACCAGGCCGATTCGCAGGGCCTCCTGCGCATCGATTGCATCGCCCGATAAGATGAGCCTCATGGCCAGCCCTGGGCTGACGGTGCGGGGGAGGAGCTGTGTCCCGCCAGCCGAGGGGATGTAGGCCAGGCTCACCTCGGGCAGGCCCAGGCGGGCGTCATCGGCGGCGATGCGCAGGTCGCAGCACATGCTCAGCTCGAGGCCGGCCCCCAGGGCGAAGCCGTGGATGGCGGCGATGAGGGGCTTCTCGATGGCCAGCATGTAGCCCCAGAGGTCGCGCTCCCGCCGCGCCCGCCGCGCTTCGACCACCGAAGGGGCGGTGCCGAACTCGCTGATGTCGGCGCCGGCGGAGAAGGCCTGCTCTCCCGCCCCCTTGAAGATAGCCACCGCCACTTCGGGGTCATCCCGCAAGGCGTGGAGAACCTGCCACAGCTCATCCCGCATCTCCGTGTTCAGGGCGTTGAGGACCTCGGGCCGGTTCAGGGTGACCCAAGCGAGGCCGTCATCCTTCTCGTATGTCAGGACAGCGGAAGCCATACCGCTCTCTTTCAAAGCCCTACCGTCCGTGGAACTGAGGTGGCCGCTTGTCCAAGAAGGCGCGCACGCCCTCAGTCCGATCTTCGGTCGTCTGAAGGATTATAGTCAAGTCCGTCTCGAAGCATAGGGCCTGCTCTAGCGTCATGTCCAGGCCCTTGCTCACCGCTTCCTTGGCGTAACGCACGGCGATCGGCCCGCGAGCGGCGATGCGCTCGGCCAGGGCCTGCGCCTCGGCCATCAGCCTATCGCCGGGCACCACCTGGCTCACCAGGCCGATGCGATGGGCCTCCTGGGCATCAATGGCCTCCGCGGTGAGGATCAGCTCCAGTGCTTTGCCCCGCCCAACGATGCGAGCCAGGCGCTGGCTGCCGCCGCCCATCGGTATCAGGCCCCAGGAGGTCTCGGGCAGGGCGAAATGGGCCTCGGCGCAGGCCAGGCGAACGTCGCAGGCCAGGGCCAGCTCCAGGCCAGCGCTGATGGCATCGCCGTTGATGGCGCAGATGACCGGCCGGGAGAGTTCAGGCAGGCAATCGAAGGCGCAGCTCAGGGACTCCTGGCGACGGGCTGGCACCCGTTCGGCGGCCAGCAGCGACATATCCCAGCCCAGGGAGAAGACCGAAGCCTCACCGCCGCCGAGGATGGCCACCCGGACCTGGGGGTCGTCGCTTATCTCGGCGCAGGCGGCCGCCAGCTCTTGCAGCAGTTGGCCGTCGATACGGTTCCCCTGCTCCGCACGCTGCAGATCGAGGTAGGCGATGGTGTCGCGCTTGGACAGCCTGATGGTCTGATAGGGCATCGCCACTTCCAGCGTCAGGTATCGTAGCAGGGGGCACAAATGGTGTCAAACGAAGACAGAACCATAAGGCCGGTTCGCCGTTGGTGGCTTGATTCTCGACCCCCGCCTGTCCTCCGAAGGCGGATGCGCCTCCGGCGCAAAGGCGGGGGCATCGGATTGGCCTCCCCATGCCCCAGTCTTCAGGCTGGGGTTGGGTGTGAACCCAGGAGCCCAGAACCCACGAAACATGAACCAGTTACAGGCCTGGCTGCAATCAGGGTGTAGTGTTTCAGTCTAGGCGAGAGATGGAGCGTCAGACGCCCTCTGGCCGCTCGTCCTTCGACAGGCTCAGCAACTGTCTTGCCTGTCAAGATGTAGAGCATATCTGCCAGGGAGTTTGATGATGCATCATCGCGTTCAGGATGGTGAGGAGCTTGCGCATGCAGGCCGTGAGTGCCACCTTCTTCGGCTTGCCGGCTGCCTCCAGGCGCTGGTAGAAGGCGCGGATGACGGGGTTGAAGCGGCTGGCCACCAGAGCGGCCATGTAGAGGGCGGCCCTCACCTGCGAGCGCCCACCCCAGACGGTGCGCCGACCCCGCAAGGTGCCGCTATCCCTGTTCAGGGGCGCCACGCCGACGAGAGCAGCGATCTCCTTGCGATTCAGAGTTCCCAGTTCCGGCAACTCGGCGAGGAGCGTGGTGGAGAGTACCGGGCCCACTCCTGGGACGCTTTGCAGGAGGTTATCCTGGGCTCGCCAGATGTCGCTGGAATGGATGGCCTGCCCCAACTCGCTGTCCAGGTCCGAGAGGCTGCGCTCCAGCCACAGGATATGCTCCTTGATATGGTCACGCACTGCTGGAGCCGTCGTCCGGAGCCGGTTCTTCTCTGCGGTGAGCATTTCGATCACCTGACGCCGGCGCGTCACGAGGCTGCTCAGTTCCTGGGTGGCAGCATCCGGCAGAGGGCGAAGGGCTGGCTGCACGGCCTCGGCAAAGCGGGCCAAGACCTGGGCGTCGATGGCATCGGTCTTGGCCAGGCGCCCTGTGGCCCTGGCGAACTCTCGCGTCTGGCGGGGATTGACCACAACCACCGGCAGTCCGACCGCCGCCAGGGCTCCCACCAGCGGCAGCTCAATACCACCTGTCGCCTCCAGGACTACCAAGGCTGGTCGGAGGGTCTTGAGCCGCGCCACCAAGTCAGCAATGCCTCGCTCATCGTTGCTGACCGACCAAGCCTCTCTCCCGGGCCGCTGGGCCGCATCCAACCGATCCTTGGCTATATCAATGCCGATGTAGATGGGGGCGGGATTCACACTCTCCTCCTCTCTGAGAGATCTTCCTGCTCTGGCCCAGCCTTGCACGATGCGGGCTCTTCGGCCCCATCAACTGTTCGGGCTCCGGCAGGCGGGAGAGACGTGACGACCCAGCTGAGCCACGGTCTTGCTAGACCCAGGACGATTCGATCTGTCACGTCTGCTTCCCGGAAACAAGATACAAGGACGAGCGG
>JALHUG010000139.1 GCA_022866185.1 Dehalococcoidia bacterium | reverse complement strand
CGTAGCGGAGGTCAACCCCCACAAGGTCTTTGAAACCGCGAGCCTGTTCAAGCTCTGGGTGATGTATGAGGTCTATAGGCAGGTGGAACTGGGTCTGCTGCAGATGGACGAGGAGCTCCTGGTGACGCCGTACTATGCCTCCTTCGACGGGGGCACGTTGCCTGTTGAGATATGCGATACGCTGACGGTGCGCGAGGCTTTGGAGGCCATGATCACCTATAGTGACAACACGAGCGGCTTCCTGCTGCGAGACAGGGTCGGATTGGACAACATCCAGCGGGATCTGCAAGCGTTGGGGCTGACGGAGAGCGATTTCGGGCAAGAAGACGTGACCAGTACGGCGGCGAATATGGCGCTCTTCTTGGAGATGGTGGCCCTGAAAGCGGCTGTCAACAGCGAAGCCAGCCAAGAGATGCTCGACCTCATGCTGGCCCAACAGGTGAACGACCGCCTGCCAGCGCTGCTGCCTCCTGACACGGCGGTCGCCCACAAGACGGGCGATCTGCCTGAGGTCACTCACGACGTGGGCATCGTTTACTCTCCCCAGGCCACCTATGTCATCGCTGTGCTGTCCGACAGAGCTGGGGAGTACGAACCCATCGCCCTTCTCTCCCGCGCTATCTACGACTACTTCAATCGTTGAGCGGCAACGGCCGTTGGTTGTAGAATGGGGTCGAATCTGAACAGGAAAGGCTTGTCTATGCTCGAAGAGTCACCACGTTGCCGCGGCATGCGCGACCTGCTGCCTGCCGATATGGCTCGCTTTCGGCGGGTGGAGGAGGTCTTCCGCGCTGCCTGCCTGGCCTGGGGCTATCAGGAGGTGCGCACCCCCACCATCGAGCACCTCCACCTGTTCACCGCTGCTGGCACGCTGTCCCCCCAGATGCTGGGGCGCGTCTACTCATTCCTGGACTGGGATGGCTGGAGCGGCGAGCGGGTGGTGCTGCGCCCCGACGCCACCATACCGACCGCACGCCTGTTCGTGGAGCACCTGCAACGGGAGAAGCTGGCCAAGCTTTTCTACATCCAGAACGTATTTCGCTTCGCCGAGGGGGACGAGCCGCGGGAGGGCTGGCAGTGCGGCGTGGAGCTTATCGGCGATACGCAGCCGCGAGGCGAGGTGGAGCTTATCCTTCTGGGCCGCCAGACGCTCGAGCGGCTGGGCCTGGGCCCGGTCGAGGTGCGCGTGTTCCATCCTGGCATCGTGCGGTCGGTTCTCGCTCAGGCTGGCCTGGAGCGCGCCGACCAGATGCGCGTCTACGACCGCATCCTGGACGGCGACCTGACAGCCCTGGCTGAGGTGGAGGAGCGACTGCCGTCCCTGGGGGCGCCTCTGCGGCTGCTGTTCGAGGGCGAGGGGGCTGGCAGCGCTTGTCTGGCTAACCTTGGCAGCGCCTTCCTGAAGGCGGTGCCCCAGATGGCCCAGCCCCTAGAGGAACTGGCCACGCTGGTGGATACGCTGTCGGCTCTGGCCTGCCGCTGCCAGGTGGCTACGGCGCTGGTGGGCAGCTTCGAGTACTATACGGGGCCCGTCTTCCAGTTCGTGGCCAACGGTGAGAGGGTGGGAGGTGGTGGCCGCTACGACGGCCTGCTCGCCCTGGTGGGCGGCCCCGATGTGGCGGCGTCCGGCTTTGCCCTGGACGCGAGCAAGCTGGCCGGGCTGCTACCTTCGCCGGAGGAGGCCATTCCCCGGCAGGAAGCTGTCTGTGTGAGGTCTGCCTCCGACCGGTCAGATGTTGTGGCGGCGGCCTTCGCTGCCATCGGCCCGCTTCAGGAGTTGGGCCTGCGGACTCAGGTGGCCCGGGTCCGAGATGCGCCGTCTGCCTGCCGCTGGGAGGTAACGGTGAAGCCATCTGCCGAGGGTATCGGCTACTCCCTCTACGATCGCAATAGCAAGCGGCGGCGGGCCTTCGCCAAGCTGGACGATCTGTTAGCCGTCCTGGAGGCGACGGGCGGTGTCCGCCCTTAAGCTGGCCCTCCCCGCTGGCCAGCTAGCTCGCCCCACCGATGGGCTTCTGAGGCAGGCTGGCCTGACTGTCTACGGCTACACGGACGGCTCACGCTCCTACCGACCGCGCCTGGACGGCCGCGATGACGTGCTCCTCCGGGTCTTCCGCGAGAAAGACATCCCCATCCAGATCGCCTTGGGCAACTACGACCTGGGCATCTGTAGCCTGGCCTGGCCGGAGGAGCTGCTCATTCGCTATCCCAGCGAGGCGGTGGTGCAGCTAAGGGCCCTCCCTCTGGGCCCCTCGGGCTTGTACGTGGCAGCAGCGGCCAGTAGCGGGCTGACCAGCCTGGGCAGCCTGGCGGGGGTGCCTGGTCTGCGCCTGGTCAGCGAGTACCCTAACCTGACGGAGGCATTCGCCCTCAGCGCCCGCCTGCCCGCCTATCGGGTCTTCTCGGTGTCGGGGGCGGCGGAGGCCTATCCCCCCGAGGATGCTGACCTGGCGGTCGTCGCTGCCAGCAGTGAGGAGGAGGTACGAGAGCAGGGGCTGAAGCCGCTGTATCGCCTGCTGGTGGGCTCACCTTGGCTAATCGGTCACCGCCGCAGCCTCGAGGGGAAGGACCTGAGCGCTGTGCTGGGCCCGCTTATGGCTCTGGCGGCCGGTCGGCAGCCGGAAGCTGGCCTCGCGTTGCCCTCCGCCCTGCCTGCACCGCCGCGGCCGCCCTTGGCGAACGAGCGAGTGGCTAGCATTGTGCGCCTGGCGCTGCCCGATGGGCACCAGCAGGCCAGCGCCGCCGCCATCCTGGGGGCAGCCGGTCTATCCTGCCAGGGCTATGACGAGCAGGGATGGGTGCGCCGGCCGCGGAGCTCGCAGGAGGGCCTTGAGGTGAAGGTCATTCGGCCGCAGGACATGCCGCAGCAGGTGGCGCTGGGCAACTTCGACCTGGCCATCAGCGGCCGCGACTGTCTGCTGGAGCATCTTCTCCACTTTCCTGGCAGCCCAGTAGAGGAAGTGGTGGATCTTGGCGGCGGCCAGTTCGACCTGTCGGCAGTGGTCAGTGATGACCTGCCGGCTGCCAGCCTGACCGAGGCCGTTGAGCTTTGGCGTCGCCAGGGCCTGAAGGCCATTCGAGTGGCCTCGGAGTTCCCCGCCATCGCCGACCACTATGCCCGCCAGAACCACTTCTGGCGCTATCAACTGATACCGATCAGCGGCGCCTCGGAGGGGTTTGTCCCCGAAGACGCGGAATTGCTTATCGAGGGCATCCAGACGGGCAGAACGCTGGCCGAAAACAAGCTCAAGGCCATCGACCGCTTCCTGCGTTCCACCACCTGCCTCATCGCCAGCAAGCGGCGGCCTGAGAGGGCCAAGGCCAAGCTCCTCTCCCAGCTCATCGAGCGCTTCCGCCAGACGGCCTCGTCCCTGCCAGCGGCGGACAGGTGATAGAATGGCAGTGGGAGGTTTTCAGAGGAGAGATGCCAGCGCTGGCCCTGCATGCCGCCGTCGCCAAGCGCATTGCCGACCAGGTACGTCAGGGTGCCCTGGATGCGGACCTGGGGAGCCTCTATCTGGGCTCTACCGCTCCCGACATCCATATCTTGATGCGCTGGGAGAGGGAGCGCACTCACTTCTTCGATCTGCAAGATTTCGGAGAGCAGAGCGCGCTGGCTGCCATGTTCGAGGCCTATCCGGCCCTGGCCTGCCCGGCCGAGCTCAGTCCGCCAACGGTGGCCTTCGTTTGCGGCTACATCTCTCATCTGGTGATGGACGAGATCTGGATCAATGATGTCTACCGGCCCTTCTTCAGCCGGTCTTCGCCCCTGGCCGACGACCGGCGAGCGGACATCATGGACCGAGCCATCCAGTACGAGCTGGACCGCCAGACTCGCGCTGACCGGCAGGCTATGTCCTACATCGTGAAGGAGCTAGCCCGCCCGGACTTGGATCTGGAGGT
>JALHUG010000138.1 GCA_022866185.1 Dehalococcoidia bacterium | reverse complement strand
GACGGTTCTTTCGCTCAGATGTACGCCGCGGGATTCTAGCGCCCGAGCAATGACAGTGGAGCCAAGCGGATCTGAGGATTCGCTGAGGATCTTGAGAATTGCGATGACCTTTCTCTCGGTGCCGCGATCCTCTTCTCGAACAACCATGACATTCACCAACTGGTGCGAGGGGTCTCGTCCCAACGGCCGATGACAGAATATCCTCTTGCCGCTACTGTAGCGCTTTTTGGCAACCAGCGCTAGTAGGTGTAGGGGCCTGCCTCAGCGGTGCACTGGAAGCGACGACAGCTTGCCTAATGTGTTCTGTCAGCGAGTTGCGGCGACACCCGGGCGCAGTATGCTATCTGGAGTGAGACCCTTCGCTATGCTCAGGGTGACCGCATGGGCTCGAGTCATTCTGAGCGAAGCGAAGAATCTCAGGGCGATGCGCGCAGAATGGCAAGGCTTGCTCTGAGCAGCGCGAAGAGGCCTGCCCTGAGCAGACCGAGGGGAGGCGTTCGCCACACCTTGGAGGCAGTACGGGCTTAGGGCGGTGCCTGCTTGGGCTGGCGCTGACGGGCTAGGACCAGGAGCTGTTCGACCGGCTCGAAGGGGAGGGGGATGTCGCCCAGGTCCCGCTCGTGCGCAATGCCGATGCCATGGAAATCGCTGCCCCCCAGGGGCAACAGACCGTGCTGGTGGGCGACCTTCAGGAGGCGTTCGATGGTCTGCTGGTCGTAGTCTTGATAGTAGACCTCGATGCCGGTGAGGTCGGCTTCCTTGAGCTCTGCCACCAGGGACTCCAGGTTATGGATGTCGCGGGGGTGGGCCAGGACGGGCAGGCCAGATGCGCTGGTGAGAAGCTGCACCGCCTCGGCGGGGGCTATCTTCTCTCGCTCCACGTAGGCGGGGCCGTTGCGGCCGAGGTAGCGGTCGAAGGCTTCGTCCAGGGAGGAGATGTGGCCGGCCTCCAGCATGGCCAGGGCAATGTGGGGGCGCCCTATAGCGCCATCGCCGGCGATCTCCCTCACCCGCTGCCAGGAGATATCGATCCCCAGGTGCTTGAGCTTGGCCAGCATCTTCTCGCCCCGCTCCAGGCGGGAGTGGCGCAGGTGAGCCAGGCGGTCCTGTAGGTGAGGGTTCTTCCAGTCGAGGAAGTAGCCGAGCATATGCACCTCACCATGGGGCACATCGGTGCTCAGCTCCACGCCGGGGATGAAGATGAACTGAGGGTATCTCCGGGCTGCCTCCTGAGCCTCGGCAATGCCATCGACGCAGTCGTGGTCGGTGAGGGCGAGCGCCTTCAGGCCTTTGCCAACCGCTCGCTCGACAAGCTCAGTGGGGGTGAGGCGGCCGTCGGAGTAGGTGCTGTGGGTGTGGAGGTCGGCCCTACTGGCCATGCTTGCTGACCTCCCGGTCGATGCGGACGATGCTTTGGGCGTGGCCGCTGGCCTCGTCGATGTCTATGAGGACGGAGTTGAAGATGGCAGGCCCCGTTTCCACCGGCGAGAAGCGGGTGGGAAGCTGGGTGAGGAAACGCTCGATGATCGGTTTGATTTCCATGCCGATGATGGAGTCGCGTGGTCCCACCATGCCCACGTCGGTGATGAAAGCGGTGCCCGCGGGTAGGACATGGGCATCGGCGGTGGCGACATGGGTGTGGGTGCCGATGACAGCGCTCACCCGCCCATCGAGGTACCAGGCCAGGGCCGCCTTCTCGCTGGTGGCCTCGGCATGAATATCGACGAGGATCACGGGGATGTCCTGGAGATCCTCGAGGGCCTTGTCGGCGGCGCGAAAGGGGCAGTCTGGCTCGGCGCCCATGAAGGTGCGGCCTTGCAGATTGATGAAGGCTGCCCCATGGGCGATCAGCATGCCACGGCCAGGCACGCCGGGCGGGTAGTTCAGGGGCCGCAGGATGGGCGCTTCGCTGTCCAGGCT
>JALHUG010000137.1 GCA_022866185.1 Dehalococcoidia bacterium | reverse complement strand
GAAGGTCTGCTGCTGAAAGCGATCGAGATAGCTGGCGCGGGTGCGATAAGAGAATCCGCCGGTGGGTGCTGCTTTCTCAGGCATCGCTCCTATTCCTCTGGTTGGGAATCCGGCCGCCGCCGGGCTGGATTATATCATTTCGGCCACATAGGAACTCCCGCCGCCTTGACTGGCGGCGGGTTCCTTCCTATAGTCGCGGCGAGGAGGAAGCCATGACAGAGCGCATTGGTTTCATTGGACTGGGCATCATGGGCCGGCCCATGGCCCGTAATCTTCTGAAGGCTGGCTATCCCCTCACAGTGTGGAATCGCAGCCGACCGGGCATCGACGCGCTGGCAGGGGAGGGCGCGGCCGAAGCCTCCTGCCCGCGAGAGGTGGCCGAGCGCACCGATGTTGTCATAACCATGGTGCCTGACTCTGCGGATGTGGAACAGGTTGCCCTCGGCGCCGGCGGCATCATCGAGGCGGGGCGACCAGGGCTGGTCATGATCGACATGTCCACCATCTCGCCGGCGGTGACGCGGCGCATCGCCAGCCGGTTGGCCGAGGCTGGCATCGAGATGCTCGATGCGCCGGTCAGTGGCGGCGACACGGGCGCCATCGCCGGCACGCTCTCCATCATGGTGGGCGGGTCGGAGGCCACGCTCGCCCGCTGTCGCCCCATCCTGGAGGCGATGGGCCGTACCATCACCTACTGCGGCCCCAGCGGCGCTGGCCAGACAGTCAAGCTCTGCAACCAGATCGTCGGCGGCCTGAACAACCTGGCCATGTGCGAGGCGCTTGTCTTTGCGGTCAAGGCGGGGGTGAACCCGAGGACGGTGATCGAGGCCGTGAGCGGCGGTGCTTGCACCTCCTGGGCCATCCAGAACCTGGCCCCCAAGATCGTGGAGCGCGACTTTCAGCCGGGCTTCAAGGTGGTTCACCAGCAGAAGGACCTGCGCCTGGCTCTGGAGGAGGCGGACAAGCGCTCGCTGCCTCTGCCGGGCACAAGCCTGGTGCACCAGCTATTCGCCGCCGTGGAGGCCGACGGGCTGGGCGGCGAGGGCATTCAGAGCCTGGTAAAAGCCCTGGAGAAACTGGCCGGCGTCCGGGTGGAGTAGCCTTCCGTAGGGTTGGGGGCAGTTGGCCGCTGTCACTCGCCTCAGGGCTGGCCGATCTCCAGTTGCACCTCGGGGATGGTCTGAGCGAACTCCGCGGTCAGGAAGCTGCTGGCGCCTGCGTCGTCCTTCAGATAGTAGTCGAAGAAGGCAGTGGCGAAGAGGCGGGTCAGTTCGCGCTGACGGTCTGGGGCCAGCGACTGGGCGGCTGCGGCACCGCTGTTTTGGGACGCCAGGCAGGTGCCCAGATCGGCGTTGGTCACTTGGCCGATTTTCATGACATCCGGGAGGAAGTTGGGGTCGCTGGACAACGAGCCGGACGCAGGGTCTTCGATATCGATTTCGGCAAACCGCATGTGGTTGCCGCCCACAAGCGTCAACAGGTATTTCGGCGTGTTGGCGGCGTCGTAGGCCTGACGAATGCTCGGAAAGCCCACCACCTGGTCTGCGCTTCCACCGATGACGAGGAGAGGGATGTGGGAGGCCGTGTAGGCCGTGCTGCCCACCATGCAGCCGATTGGGGCAAGAGGCAGGACCGCTTTCACGCGTGGGTCGGCCAGGGGGCCGAAAGTGGCCAGGATGGACGTCAGTCCCCCCGTGGAGTGGCCTGTGAGGCCGATGGCTGTCTCGTCTATGGCGCCCTCGAATGAATTGCCTGGCTCGGCGGAGAACTGGAGGAAGCTATCGATCAAGAAGCTCACGTCGCCGGGCTGGTTGACGGCATCGCCTATCCTAGGGCCACCGGGGGCATCGCCGGTGCTCAGCGGAAAGTCGGGCGAGATGACGACATAGCCAAGGCTGGCCAGATGCTCTGTGTAAGAAGCCGACTGTCGCCGCCCGAGCGTGAAGCCATGGCTGAAGACGATGAGGGGGTAGGGTGCGGCCGAACGGTCGAGCGGGGCGTCGCGAATCTCCGGCAGTTGCGCATTGCCTTCGGCGGGATACCACACCTCGGTCACCAGAGTGCGGCTGTCGGCGCCGGGGTAGGTGCGGTTGGCGTCGGTGGGCCGCGATTCGTCCACCAGGGTCAGGGTTGACACTCCCACCGCAAAGGGACCGCGTTCACTCAGGTCTTGGGTGGCAGCAGTGGGTGTGGCAGTGACGGCAGTGCGGGTGGCGGTGGCAACGGAGGTGGCGGTGGCAGATGGGCCCTCGTCCTTTCCGCCGCCGCAGGCAACCGCTAGTACGGCTGCCAGGGCAAGAGCAGCGCTGGCGGGCAGAGCGACGCGCAGGAAGGGTAGCCGTCTCCAGGCGGATGATATCTTGCTCTTTGGTTACTGCCTCCAGTGGCGGCGTCGATGCCGGTCGGGCGAGCCAGGCCAGCAACACTGGAGAGATCATGTCCAGCCAAGGCTCCTTTGTCAAGTGCGGCGCCGCTTGACAGAGCTTACGTCTCGGAGATAGAAATGAAGTGAGAGAGTGCAGGCCGGAGGCAGAGGTCGCGGCGTGAGATAGGCATGGGACTGGGGCGCAGCAGACGGTTGTAGCGGAAGCGTTTAGGCTTCCAAGTGCCTTGTGGAAGGCTGAAACTCCCTGCCACAAGGGACTTTGGCAAACGAAGGAGGCAAGGCCGATGATCTCGACCAAGGAGAGTGTGCG
>JALHUG010000136.1 GCA_022866185.1 Dehalococcoidia bacterium | reverse complement strand
TGGCCGACCTTGAGCGGCTCGAAACGCTGGCCTGGATGGTGCAAAAGGCGTCGCTGTGCCAACTCGGCAAGTCGGCGCCCAACCCGGTGCTCAGCACGCTGCGCTACTTCCGCGATGAATTTGGGCGACACGTGACAGACAAGAAGTGTGACGCATTCGTCTGTAGCGAGTTGGTGGGCGCGTCCTGCCAGTCCGCCTGCCCGCTGGACACCGAGGCCTGGCGTTACGTGGCGCTCATCGAGAAGGGCCGCTACGAGGACACCTACCAGATCATCCGCCAGGCCAACCCGTTCCCCTCGATCTGCGCGCGGGTCTGCGATCGCAAGTGCGAGCAGCGATGCCAGCTCGGTACCAGCGGCGACGAGGCCGTGGCCATCCGCGCGCTGAAGCGGTTCGTCACTGACCGCGTCAGCCCCTCGGCGTACAAGCCGCCCAAGGTCGCCAAGGCCGGGAAGCGCGCGGCCAAGGTGGCCGTGGTCGGCGCGGGCCCGGCCGGGCTGGCGGCCGCACACTACCTCTCCCGGCTCGGACATAAGGTGACTATCTTCGAGGCCGAGGCCGAGCCGGGCGGCATGCTCATTAGCTGCATCCCCGCCTACCGCCTGCCCCGGAGCATCGTCCGCCAGGAGGTGGACTCGCTCCTGGACGACAGCAACATCTCACTCCGCTGCTCGACCGCGCTGGGGCGCGATGTGACTGTCGATAGCCTCTTTGCTGAGGGCTTCAAGGCGGTCTTCCTAGCCATGGGCGCCGACAGAAGCTGGAAGCTCGACCTCCAGGGAGAGGGTGTTGCCGGTGTCTATTCCTCGATGGAGTTCCTGAAGGCCTTCAACCTGCGTGGCGAGGAACTGGCGGGCGGGCACGTGGCCGTCATCGGGGGCGGCAACTCCGCCGTGGACGCCGCGCGTGTGGCCATCCGCCAGGAGAACGTCCAGTCCGTCAGCCTGCTGTACCGCCGGACCGATCAGGAGATGCCCGCCTACGCCGAGGAGGTCGAGGCCGCTATCGAGGAGGGCATCAAGCTCCACACGCTCGTGTCGCCGGTGAAGATCCGCTACATCGAGGCGGCCATGAGAGAGGGCGTCCAGGTTGAGACGATGGTGCAGCCTGTGAAGATCTACTCCCAGGCGGGGCATCTGGTCGGTATCGAGTGCATCCGAAATCGGCTGGGCGACGTGGACGCCAGCGGGCGACGCGCCCCGGTTCCCGTGCCGGGCTCGGAGTTCAGCATCTCTCTGAACACCCTGATCGTGGCCATCGGGGAGCGCCCGGACAGCGACTTCCTCGCCTCCATGGGTATCAGGGTCGGCAGGGGCGGACGGCTGCCGGTGGACGGGCGAACCTTCGCCACCAGTCGCGAAGGCGTGTTCGCCGGCGGCGACGTGGTGACGGGGCCCGATACCGTTGCCGACGCCATCGCCGCGGGCAAAGGGGCAGCCACGGTGATCGACCGCTACCTCCGCGGCCAGGCCCTCGCGCCGGAGCCGCGGATCACGCTGCCCGAGGTCTTCCTGGAACCCGCAGAGGTCAGCGAGGACGAGCGCGATCGTGCGGTGCGCGCCGAACCGGCCACCATCCCCGTCGAGTCGCGGAGGAAGAACTTTGCGGAGGTGGAGATGGCCCTGTCGGCGGAGCAGGCGCACGCCGAGGCCCGACGATGCCTGCGGTGCGACCTGACCTTCCCCCGGCGGCAGAGGGAAAAGGCACCCGAGCGCTCGGCACAGGGGAGCACACCGAAATGACCACGTTGACCATCAATGGGTTGGAAGTCTCCGTGGATGACGGCTCGACGCTGCTGGAGGCTGCGAGGTTCCTGGGCTTCCCGATCCCGACGCTCTGCCACATGGAGGGGCTGTCGCCCTACGGCGCCTGCCGCCTGTGCGTGGTGGAGATCGGCGAGGGCCCTAACGCCAAGCTGGTCACCTCGTGCACGTACCCGGCAGAGGAAGGGCTCAAAGTGCGCACAGCCTCCTCTCGCGTGCTCCGGGCGCGGAGGATGGTCCTGGAGCTGCTGCTCGCCTCGTGCCCGCAATCGAAGACGGTCCAGGACCTGGCCTCAGCCCACGGTATCCGCCAACAGCGCTTCCGGCAGGAATACGAGGACTGCATCCTCTGCGGGCGGTGTGTGCGGATGTGCGAGGAGCAGATGATGGCCAAGGCCATCGGGTTCCGCGGCCGGGGAACGAAGCGGAGCCTCGGCACCCCGTTTGACCTCAAGTCCGAACTCTGCCGGCAGTGCGGCGGTTGCATCTATGTCTGCCCAGCCTGCCAACTCCGCTGTACCTACACCGAGCCCGAGAAGGCCATCTGCGGCGGCTGCGCGAATCTAGCCCCGCCCTGCATTCAGAAGGATCTGTTCGACGACATGATGTGCTACATGGACCCCTGTGTGGCCTGCGAGATATCCAAAGACAGGTAGGCCTGTAAAGGAGCCGGTTTCCATGATCACCACGTTCTCCAAGATAAATGCCTCAGCGGCGACCCTCACGAAGAACCGCACCGAGGGCTCGGTAGTGCCTGCCTCGGGCATGTGTGTTACCTGCGTCGACGGCTGCATCGGCATGTGCGAGATTGGCAAGAGCGCCTATCGCGGTCACGAGGTCATCTACCCCCAGCCGTTCGGCGTCATCACCACGGCGGCCGAGAAGTCATACCCCGTCGATTACTCCCATTTCAGCATCATGGGGACGGCGGTTGGCGCCCACGGCGTCGAGGCCGACAGCGACATGGCGATCTTCCCGGCCGTCAATCTCGAGGTCACATTCGGCCACGATAACGGCATCAAGTTCCGCAAGCCCTGGATCATTCCCGGCAT
>JALHUG010000135.1 GCA_022866185.1 Dehalococcoidia bacterium | reverse complement strand
TGTCGAGGCTTTCGACAAGACCCTGGCTCAGATGCAGGAGGAAGGGATTCTCTAGCAGAGCTGTGACTTCTGCCGAACGCCGCATCATCGCTTACACCGCTGCTGCCCACTGTCTCATCCATATCCTGGAATGGACCTACGCCGTCCTGCTGATAGAGATCGGCAACCAGTTTGGCATAGGCTTCTTCATTCTCGGCGCTCTGAGCAACGTCTTTGCCTGCGCCTTCGGCTTCGGTGCCCTGCCCTCCGGCCTCCTGACCGATCGTCTTGGCTCGTCGCGAGTTCTCTACATCTGCCTCCTCGGCAGCGGCCTCGGCGCTGTGCTGGTAGGTATGTCTCAGACATCGGTCATGTTGGGGGTCACCCTGGCGCTTATGGGCCTGATGATGGGGCTCTACCATCCGGCGGCGGTCACCCTCATCGCCCAGAGGGTTGGCCAGCGGGGGATGGCTCTTGGCCTGCATGGCGTCTCGGCCAACCTGGGCATCGCTGTCACGCCCCTGCTGGCGGGGGGCCTCGCCTCGGCCTTTGGCTGGCGTTGGGCCTACTTCTTCCTGGCTGCTCTGACCGTGGCCCTGGGTCTCCTCCTGCGAGCGGTCAGCTTGGGCAGCGAGCCCGAGCGGGCGGAGGTGGCAGCGATGCCTGCCCAGCGCTCCCAGGGGGGCAGCAGCTCCTTCATGCCTCTCATCCTGATCTACATCGTCTTCGTCCTGAACGGCTTCGTCTACAGTGCCAGCCGCACCTTCCTACCCACGCACATAAGCGCGCACGTGAGCGAAACCATGGGCAATGCTTTGGCTACGCTGGTTCTGCTCATGGGCGCGCTGGGACAGTACATAGGCGGCTCCTTGTGTCAGCGCTTTCCCTTGGAGCGCCTGGCGCCCCTGCTAGCGATAATGGTGGTACCTTGCCTTGTCGCCATGGGGGCCACCAGCGGGGCACTGTTGGTGGTGGCCTCGGCTGCCTTTGTCCTTTTCAGCTTTGGTGGCCAGCCCATATACACCAGCCTCATCGCTGACTATACGCCGGGCCATCTCCTGGGCCGCAGCTACGGCTTCTCCTTTTTCGCTGCCTTCGGGCTGGCCTCGGTGGGCTCCACCTACGCTGGCTTCTTCGCTGCCAGGTGGGATACCACATCGGCGGTGTTCGTGGCCCTGGCACCCTTTGCTGCGATGGCATTCCTCATGGGCGTCAGCCTGTGGCTCATCTGGCGGCGACGGCCCGTGCCTCAGGAAATGGCGCCGAGGCAGCCGCCGCCATCGCTGTAAGGTGGACTTTCGTGGAGTTTGTGGCAAAACAGTGTTACATTATTGGGCCTTCGATCGTCTAATACTCGATGGCACGTGCGACGTACATGACAAACGATAGGGAAGCCCAGCAGGCCGGCTTGGAGCGGGCGGACATCCGCCAGCGGGTGTTGCAGGCCGTCGGCCGCTTGCCCGGACGCGAGCGGCGCCTTCTCCTCCTGCGTGAGCTGGAGGGCTTGAGCTATGCCCAGATCGGGGAGACGATGGGCATCTCCCCAAGCAAAGTGGCAAGGATGCTGCATCAGGCCCGCCTAGAATTCAGGCAAGCCTACCATAGCCAGGCGGTGAGCGGGGAGAGTAAGCAGAAGTGTCGTCGCCTGGGGCATCTCCTTTCTGCCTTCTATGACGGTGAGCTGGCTGGCCTGGAGCACCGGCAGGTGATGGAACACCTGGCTGAATGCCTTGACTGCCGCAGGAGGCAGGACAAGCTCGCTTCGACCTCTGAGCTTCTCGCCACCTTGGGGCCTACACCAGCGCCGCGTGGCCTGGCTGACAAGATCCTGGCTCGAACGTTTGCCAGTGGGACTCCGCTGGCTGCTGGCGGCGGCGGCACGATCTGGAAACTTCCGCTCATGCTGCTGGCTGGCGGCGGCTTCATCGGCGCTGTGGTGGCGGTGGTGATCCTCCTGTGGAGGGATCCGCAGGCTCCCGGCCCCTTGGTCTTGCCGTGGTCGGCCGGGCCTACGGCTACCCCCACGGCCACCGCTGTTGCCAGGGCTACGGTGAAACCTTCGGCGCCTCCGGTTCTCACTCCGGCAATGACGCCCTTCCCCCCGGAGATGATCGCGCCGACGCCGAGGCCCATCGCCTCAGCGATGGCGGTTCCTTCAACCCCACCAGAGGTGACGGCAACCGACGCCCCCACGCCAATCCCTGAACCCATGCCCAGCCCTATCCCTGCGGTCACGCCCACGCCTACCCCCACACCCACGCCTACTCCTACGCCTACCCCTACGCCCACCCCCACACCATCGCCCACACCCGTCCCTGGGCCGGGTGGCATACAGGGCTCGGTGATCTGCCAGGGGCAGGCGGTAGTCGGGGCCCAGGTGACCATCTCCGGTCCGTTTCCATATGCGGGGCAGGCCTGGCTAGGCGCGACAGGAGAGGGCGGGACCTTCGATACAGGACTCAGCCTCGGCAGCGGCTCTTACGTTGTAGCCATTACCTCGTCTAATAGCGGCTATGACACAATGCCTTTGACCGTACCCCATGATGGCTACGCTAGCGTGTTAGCCCAGTGTACCGTCATCTACCCGCACGGCCTCGATGGCCCGTAGGCGGCAGGCCGCTAGCTGCTGATTCCCTCCTGACCCGCTCGGCTTTCCCCTTGCGATGATGGATTGACGCCGGCCGGGGTGCACTGTCTCCAAGATGTGCCAACGCATCCCTTCGCTCTGCTCAGGGCAGGCTCCTTTGCTCCGCTCAGGCCAAGATTCTTCGCGTTGCTCAGAATGACGGTGGACTGTGATGGCACTCTGAGCATAGCGAAGAGTCTCCCCTCCAGATGGCATACTACGCTTGGGTGCCGCTGCAACTCGCTTATAGAACAGCCTAGTCGGGCAGGAAGCGCAGGAAGGCCTCGTTGCCCAGGAGCCGTCCTCTGGGCGTGAGGCGAAGGCAGCCATCGACCCGCTCAAGGAGGCCCAGGCCCTCCAGCTCTTCCCCCTGAGGGCCGTACACGGACATCAGCTCTTGCCCGAAGCGGCGGCGAAACCCTTCCAGGGGAAGCCCCTCTACCAGGCGCAGGCCGAGGACGACCGTCTCGGCCATGGCGCGGGCGGGCGTCATCTGCTCGGCAGAGGCGATGTGGCCCAGGCCTGCCAGGAAGGGCGCGAGGCCCTCGGCGAGGCGGCCGTCGCTCTTCGCGCTTTCCTCCACCAGCGGGATGTAGCGGCGAGGGTCCTTGACGTTGGCGAAGCGGAAGCCACCAAGGCAGGAGTGAGCGCCTGCCCCCAACCCGAGATACGGTTCGTTCAGCCAGTAGGCCAGGTTGTGGCGGCACTGGCGACCCGGCAGTGTCCAGTTGGAGATTTCGTAGTGCTGGTAGCCGGCCGCCGCCAGCGCATCCTCGGCCCAGAGGTACATATCGGCGGCCAGATCAGCGTCGGGCGGGGGCAGGCGACCTTGGGCCACAGCGTCGGCCAGGGGGGTGCCCTCGTCCAGCGACAGGGCATACAGCGACAGGTGGTCGGGCTGCAGGGCGATGGCCTCCCGCACCGTGTGCTGCCAGGCCGTCATTGTCTGGCAGGGCAGGCCGTAGATCAGGTCCAGGTTGACGTTGTCGAAGCCCGCCTGGCGCGCCGTATGATAGGCCTCGCGGGCCTCCGCTGCCGTGTGGATGCGGCCCAGCGTGGCCAACTCGTCGTCGTGGAAGCTCTGCACGCCCAAGCTCAGACGGTTCACCCCCAGCGAACGCAGCCCCTGAAGGTAGGGACGATCAATTGTTCCGGGGTTGGCTTCGCAGGAGACCTCGGCGTCGGCGGCCAGGCGAAAGCGCTGGCGAAGGGCGGTCACGATGCGCTCCACCTCCGACAGCGGCAGGAGGCTGGGGGTGCCGCCGCCGACGAAGACGGTGGCCACGCTCATGTGCTGGCTGGGCTGCTGCCACAGCCCCATCTCGGCGATGAGAGCGCTCACGTAGGGCGCGATGAGCGACTCCAGCCCAGCGTAGGAGTTGAAGTCGCAGTAGGAGCACTTGGACTGGCAGAAGGGGATGTGGAGGTACAGGCTGACGCTTCCTTCGCTCATGATATCCATTGGCATCGTAGCACCGCCCCTGAAGGGCGGCAACGTTGACTTTGGTGTAAGGGCCGTGCGAAACTCTGACTGTCAATGAGAACAAGCCTCAAGTCGCATGGCTGCGGCGAACTGCGTGCCGAACACGACGGCCAGGAGGTGACTCTGGCCGGCTGGGTGCATCGGCGTCGCGACCACGGCAGCCTCATCTTCATCGACCTGCGCGACCACGATGGTATTGCGCAGGTGGTGTTCAACCCCAAAGAGGCCGAGGAGGCCCACCGGGTGGCCAGCGATGTGCGCAACGAGTACGTGATCCAGGTGAAGGGTCGGGTGGCGCGGCGGCCCCCAGGCACGGAGAACCGCAACATGGCCACCGGCGAGATCGAGGTGCACGCCCAGAGCGCGACCCTTCTCAGTCCGTCCAAGACCCCGCCTTTCTACATCAATGAGGAGACGGAGGTTGATGACCTGCTTCGCCTGCACTATCGCTACCTGGACCTGCGGCGAGAGCGCATGCACCGAAACATCGTCTTCCGCCACAAGGTGGTGCAGTTTATCCGCAACTTCCTCAGCGAGCGGGGCTTCGTGGAGGTGGAGACGCCCATTCTGATCAAGAGCACGCCCGAGGGCGCCCGCGACTACCTGGTGCCCAGCCGCGTCAACCCCGGCCGCTTCTACGCCTTGCCCCAGTCGCCCCAGCAGCTCAAGCAGCTCCTGATGGTGGCTGGCTTCGAGCGCTACTTCCAGATCGCCCGCTGCTTCCGCGACGAGGACCTGCGGGCTGACCGCCAGCCGGAGTTCACCCAGCTTGACATCGAGATGAGCTTCATAGACGAAGAGGACATGCTGAAATTGATGGAGGACCTCCACACGGCGATGGTGGAGACGCTTCGGCCCGACCTGCGGCTGACTAAGCCTTTCCCTCGCCTGGCCTACGCCGAGGCAATGCGCCGATTCGGCAGCGACAAGCCGGACCTGCGCTACGGCATGGAGCTGGTGGACGTCTCCGACCTGCTGGCCGAATCGGAGTTCAGCGTTTTCCGTGATACGTTGGCCGCGGGCGGTGTGGTGCGGGGCATCTGCGTCCCCGGCGGTGCTGGCCTCAGCCGCCGCCAGATCGACGAGCTGACCGAGTTCGTCAAGACCGTCGGCGGCAAGGGGCTCGTATCGATCGGCTTGACCGGTGAAGGGCCTGTGGAAAAGCTGACCGCCGACGATTTCCACTCGCCGGTGCACCGCTATCTGCGGTTGGAGGAGGTGCGGGCCATCGCCGTCCGCATCGGGGCCGGCCGCGGCGACCTGCTCATCATAGTGGCCGACCAGGAGGGGCGGGCCAGCCAGGCCCTGGACGGCCTGCGGCGGGAGATGGCTCGCCGCCTGAATTTGATTGACGAGGGCTTCCTGGCCTTCTGCTTCATCACCGACTTCCCCCTCGTGGAGTGGAACGAGGCGGAGGAGCGCTGGGACGCGGTGCATCACCCCTTCACCTCTCCCAAGGAGGAGGACGTGCCCCTCATGGATAGCGACCCCGGTCGAGTTCGTGCCCGCGCCTACGACCTGGTCTGCAACGGCTGGGAGATAGCCGGCGGCAGCATCCGAATTCATCGCCGCGATGTGCAGGAGAAGATGTTCAGCCTGCTGCGCATCGCGCCCGCGGAGGCCCAGGAGCGCTTTGGCCATATGCTGGAGGCCTTCGAATACGGGGCGCCGCCCCACGGTGGCATCGCCACCGGCCTCGACCGCACGGTGATGCTCCTGGCCGGCGAGCGGGACATTCGGGAGGTGATCGCCTTCCCGAAGACGAAGACCGCCGCCGACCCGCTGTTCGGTGCCCCCTCCACTGTCTCCGAAGCTCAACTGAAGGAGCTGCACATAGCGCTCAGGCCAGAGGCGTCTATCTCGAAGGAATCTTCTTGAAAGTGTTCATGCGGTGTGGCTGTCATGGGCTAGCTTACGTCATAGGTAGGGGAAGGCTTCGGGGGTTGCGATGAGGAACCTGGGTCTGGTTCTGGGCGGTTTGGCCGTCGCTGTGGCCGTGGTCGTCGGCGTGGTGGCGGTGCTGGTCATGAGTGGGGGTGGAGGTGAGGAGGCATCCCAGGGGACGCCGACCGTCCAGGCTGCAGGGACACCTTCCGCAACCGCTGGCGGCGAGCTGCGGCTGCTCGGCAGAGACCCCCTGACCCTCGACCCCGCCTGCGCCAGCGATGTCGATTCCGCCAACTACATCGTGGAGCTGTTTGGTGGCCTGGTGACCATC
>JALHUG010000134.1 GCA_022866185.1 Dehalococcoidia bacterium | reverse complement strand
TGTATTCCGACAACTCTCACCAGTTGCGGATCAGCCCTCGCTTCTACGGCCTGCCCGGCGATGAGCTTGGCCGCATGATCGAGGAGGCCCAGAGGTACGCCGAGGAGGATCAGAGACGGCGGGCAGAGGCGGAAATAGGCATCAAGGCCGACAACATGGTTCGAGCTGCCCGACAGGCTGTCGAGGAAAACGGACTGAACGGAGACCTGCCCCTGGCCACCGAGGTGGAGAGAGGAATACTACAAGTACAGGCCGCTCTGGCAGACGGCGATGGCGGGGAGATCGAGTCGAGAACGGAAGAGCTGGAGAAGCTGGTCAAGGCCCTATGTGGGTAGACGAAAGGGAACGGACGGCACTAGCAGTGAGAGCGACCAGAAACTCTCTACAGCCGCGCCTAACTGGCGATGAGCACATCGTGCTCTATTCTCAGGGTGGATACAAAGACAACCCACGCTCGGCTTGGAAGCTCGGGCAGTTCCACCTGACCAGCGATAGGCTGATCTTCTCTGTGCCGACGGGCATCCTCTTCCAGGTAGCTCTGACCAATATGGAGAGCATCGACGTGGAGCAAGCGAGGTTCGCTCTCGGCAAGTGGAAGGATGTCATCGCCATAGGGTACCAGCGCCCGACTGCCCCCAGAGCATGGAAAGCGTGGATCATCATGCGGGACTTGGAGGTCTGGCGGAAAAAGCTCTTCGAGATGGCACTGCTGGAAATCGACCAAGAAACCATCGACAGGGTGATGCAGGAGCTAGACTGGCAAGGCAGAGGGATAGTCAGCCATCTTTGGGAAGCCAGACACGCCACGATTGACGAACTGGCGGAGTTGATAGGAGCCTCCACCCACATGGACGTCCTCCTCAAAATAAGGGGGGACATAAACCCAACCGCCGAACGAATAGCCGGCAGCCCGATACTGACCTTTCGAAGATCCAGGGTTGACCCCGTCACAGGCGAGAAGGTCCTGTTTAGTTGGTGGGTCATTGGCCCGCCGCGAGCAGCGGCGGAGGCCAGAACGGGGGTGCTGGTGGACGTCTTCGACGAGGGTGATCGCATAGATGTGGTTGCTGAGTTGGCGGGCGTTAGAGAAGAAGACCTTGTCCTGACAGTGGCCAGAGACACACTCACCCTCCATGCCGAGGGGCCCGAAGGAAAGTACCACGAGGAGATTGTCCTGCCGGCGGAAGTCAGGGTCGATACACTGACCAGGACCTACACCAACAACGTACTGGCGATCAGCCTGGAGAAGCTGGCGTAGTTCCCATGAAGGTTGTTGACAGTTAAGAGCCTCCATGCTCGGCTTGTGGCGACCAGAAAGCTCCAGGCTGAGAGGAGGCTCTTATGCAGCATGGTAGGGCAAAACTCACGCCGTTTGGAAGGCTGCTTCTGGTGAAACGGGTAGAATGCCTTGGGTGGTGGGCGGCGCAGGCAGGGGAGGCGTCGGCGTGTCCAGGGCTACCGCCCACAAATGGCTTGGAAGGTACCGAGAGGGGGGTCAGGCAAGTCTGGACGATCGCCCTTCCCGGCCGCGGCGCCGCCCGCCGTCGTTACATTATTGCTTGAGCGTGGGGATGTGCGTTAGACCGAGGCGCAGAAGGTCTCCCATTTCCACGCCCAGGGCTGTATACTCGATACTGGCAATGAAGGCGTCGAAAGCATGGTGCATGCGCACCGCGACAACCCAGGCCTCGCGATGAGCGCGGACCACATACTGTAGGTGTTGAAGTGGCGCAGCTCTCGTCTATCGAGTGGACCGAGGCAACGTGGAACCCCGTCACCGGATGCTCAAAGGTCAGCCCAGGGTGCGCGCACTGCTACGCGGAAACATTTGCAGAGCGGTTTCGGGGCGTACCCGGCCACCCATACGAACGCGGCTTTGACCTCCAGCTCCGAGAGGAGCGACTTGAGCAGCCTCTGAAGTGGACTCAGCCCCGCATGATCTTCGTTAACTCCATGAGCGATCTGTTCCATGAGGATGTCCCGCGCTGGTTCATCGAGTCCGTTTTCGAGGTCATGCGCAAGGCAGGCTGGCATACGTTCCAGATATTGACGAAGCGATCAGAACGGCTGGCACAGCTCGCGCCACGCTTGTCCTGGCCCGAAAACGTTTGGATGGGCGTCTCAGTGGAGAACCAGCGGTGGGCCGATCGGGTTGACGATCTCCGCAAAGTGCCAGCCAAGGTGCGCTTCTTGTCGTGCGAGCCGCTTCTGGGGCCGCTTCGCCTTGATCTGCAGGGCATTCATTGGGTCATTGTCGGTGGAGAGAGCGGTCCACGCGCTAGACCGATGAAGGCGGAGTGGGTGCGCGAGATACGGCGACAATGCGAGGAAGCGGGCGCAGCTTTCTTCTTCAAGCAGTGGGGAGCCCATGACGAGATGGGCCAGCGACTTGGCAAGAAGCTCGCCGGACGAGTATTGGACGGCCAGACTTGGAACGAGCGCCCGGCTCCGAATCTCCCAGCCGCGGAAGTCTCAGCGATGGTTTATGGGTAGTCCCCGACTCAGGGGCATCCGAATCTGACCAGTTGAGTTCGGTTGCGTGAGCACTGAAGTCATAATGCGCCGGGCTATAGCTACCTTGCTTACGAAGACCAAGTAGTAGAGACGCCGGCCTTGGCTTGTCTTGACGAGGCGATCATCTTGGGTGGTGTATCGATACCCAAGTTCGGCCAGCCGCTCCTTGTACAGTTGCAGCAGCGCCCGAGTCCTCCCCGGACGCGTTGAGTTCCACAGCGCTCGCCAGCGGTCTGTCCCAAAATACGCAGTCACCTTGTCGCTATCTGGATTTCGGTTGATGCTCATCCCTAGTGGGAAATTGATCAGCAGTTCAGTCCGCCATGGGGCGATGGCCTCTATGGTAGTCCATCGCGGTTCGATTCCCTCTGGATCAACAAAAACGAATGTGGGAGATCGTTGATGAAGCTTGGTGATCAGTCTGGGCAGTTCCTTGTTGACGTCCCCGTCAATTACGGTGGCCCGTTGAGTCTTGTCGCTAGTTTTCAGAACGCCGCGAAGTTCTGCCGCGACTGCTCGGTCACGCTCGATGAACAAGAGGCGATCGAACTTCGTCCCGTTGCGGGCACGGGCATCGAGGGCTATGAGCGGTGACCCGTCAATGGTGAGGTTTCTTCCTCTAAGGCGGTTCAAGCCCGGCCCGGCGAAGGCGTCGATGTAGATCCGTTCAAGTGCTTTGGTGGTGGCAGCAAGGTAGGCAGGCAAATACTGTTGCAGTATCTTGAGTTTGTCCTGGGTCCACGAGCCAACCTGTCGCGGCATTTAATGCCCCGCGTGGAATACGCAACTGTGTGGCCGGGAATCTGCAATTCCCAACGGAACGGAGTCCCTCGGCTCTACCTTACCACTGCACGAACATGGGCATGACAACGTGGACGTAGTTGTCCTGGCCCACCGGTCGCAGGACGCCGGGGCTGGAGGGGCCGGAGGTCTCCAGGGCCACCTGGCTGCAACTCAGCACCTGGAGCACATCCTGGAGGTATCTGCTGTTGAAGGCGATCTTGGCTGCCTCGCCGTCCACGGAGGCATCGATCTCGCCGCGGTTATCACCGAGCTCCTCGGCCTTGGCGGAGATGATCAGCTTGCCTGGTGATAGCTCCTCCCCCGGCGTGACCTGGACGCGGATGATGCCGCTACCGTCGCGGGCGAAGATGGCGGCGGTACGCGTCTCCCGCAGGAACTCGGCCACATCGACAACGGCGCGGCAGGTGTGGGACTGAGGGATTAGCTGGCTGTAGTTGGGGAAGGTGCCCTGGATGAGCTGAGCCACCAGCTCCACGTTCTTGAGGCGAAACAGAACCTGACTGCGGTTGCTGTTGATGGTCATCTCGATGGGCTCTTCCTCGTCGGCCAGCAGGCGGTTGACCTCTCGCATCGCCCGCGCGGGGATGATGACCTCGCTACGCTCGGGCGCTTCCTTGTCCAGAGAGAGGGTGTGCACGGCCAGGCGGAAACCGTCGGCGGCGGCCAGGGTGAGGTCACGCCCTTCCCGGAGGAAGTGAATGCCCGCAAGCACCGGGCGGGTGTCGTCGCTGGCAGCGGCGAACTCCACCTGATTGATGCCGGTGTGCAGGCTGGCGGGATCGAGAGTGAGAGAGACCCCTTCGCGGATGGCGGGGATGGGGGGGAAGTCGTTGGCATCCATGCCAGCCACGGTGGCCTCGTTGCGGGCGCAGACAATGCGCAACTGCCTGCCCCTGGGCGCCAGGCTTATCTCGATGCGTTCGTTGGGCAGGGAGTTGACGAAATCGCCCAGGAGGCGGGCAGGCACGGTGATCGCCCCCTCCTCCTCTACCTTGGCGCCAATCCAGGAGGTGATGGCGATCTCCAGATTGGTGGCCGCCAGCTTGAGGCGGCCATTGTCGGTGGCGATGAGGACATGGGAGGTCTGAGGCAGTGTGCTACGAACGGCCACCGCTCGCCCAACAATGGACAGACCCTTGGAGAGGTTCTCTTGCAGACAAGAAACATTCATGACAACCACCTATCGTAGTGTAGTCAGGTGAGTATACGGTTAGGCGAAAGTATACACCAGCGCCGACAGGCAAACAAGATGTTTTTGGCCCAAGACAGCGTTTTCGCCGCTCACGCTCTTGTGGGCTCAGCACCACACCCTGAAGGGTGTGGCATCAATCCATACCGATGCCGCAGCCTTCTCCGCCATCCGCAGAGGCGGAGTCCGCATGGCGGACAGGCTGCGGTCGTGTGTGAACCCGGAAGCCTGGAACCCACCAATCATGAACCAGTTACGTTTTTGGCCCACTAAGGCCGCCGGCCCGGGAGAGCAGCCAAAAGATCGCGCAGGCTGCCAACCTGGAGGTCGGGCTCGGGCATGTCCTCAGGCAGGGGATGGCCGGAGCGATTCAGCCAGGCCACTGGAACCCCTGCCCTCCGGGCGCCCACGATGTCGGGCATGGGATTGTCGCCAACATAGAGGATCTGGTGGCGTTCCAGGCCCATCACCCTGGCCAGATGGAGGAAGATGGCCGGGTCCGGCTTGAGGGCCTGAGCCGCCTCCGAGGAGACCACGACATCGAACTCGAGGCCGTTCCTGGCCAGGCAGGCGTGG
This sequence comes from Dehalococcoidia bacterium, assembly GCA_022866185.1. GTDB lineage: Bacteria > Chloroflexota > Dehalococcoidia > SM23-28-2 > SM23-28-2 > SM23-28-2. Next base: position 5,878 of record JALHUG010000134.1, on the reverse strand, counting down.
AGGAAATCGTCATCGGCGTTGGAGAGGACCGCCAACCGATAGCGAGCCCGCAGCGCTTCCAGCACCTCGGCCACCTCCGCATAGGCCTCGGCCTGGGATAGCTCCTCTTTGAGGCGAAGCGCCGCCAGAGCGCCATCGCCCACCAGGCCAAGCTCCTGAGCAGCTCGCTCGAACTGGAAAGCCCAGGCCTCCTCGTAGCGGTGGAAGCCAGGCCTAGCCGCGTTATCGCCTCGAAAGACGAAGGCCGCCTTCACGAAGCCGTCCCAGAGGACCTCGGGGTCAACCGCCAGGCCCTGGGCGCGGGCAACCTCGGCCATGGTGCGGACGAAATCGGGCGTGGTGAACCGGACGATGGTGCCGTAGCAGTCGAAGGCAATAGTGCGAATCGAATCGAGCATCTTGCGACCTACCCCTAGGCAGAGGCGGCAAATGGTGACGCCAGGGAGCGCGATCCTCTCCAGAAAGCGAAAGGCTCCTAACCCGCCGGAGCAGCTTGCGGCGATCGCACCTGTTGGTAGGCATCGGCCATCGCCAGGAGGACCTGGTCGGCCAGGCCAGCCATGAGTTCCCACACCTCCACCGCTTCCTCCGCCGATAGATTGCCCCGATGAGCCAGCTCTATGGCCGCGTCATCCAGCCCCTTGCGGAAGAAGATGAAGGCCTCCACGGCGTCACGTACGGGTAGCTTCTTGTCGGCGAACTCTTTTCCGTATTCGTGTCCGATCTGGCGGGCCTCCTCCATGAGACGAGATCGGCGGCTTCCTCGGGCCAGGTACTCGGAGACTAGATTGACCAGGCGCTGGCCGAGGGAACGTAGTCGCTCCCGGTCGCCCTCGGGCACGCCGGCGTACCAGTGGGCCTGGTGCCTCGTGCCCCGCTGAAGGCGGCGGCGAATGCGCATCAGCGCCAGGTGGCCCAGTGAGCCGTAGCTGGCAGGGCCCGGTCGCCCTTGGCCGGCCATGAGGGCCCGCAGGTCATCCTCGGCGAAACGGCGATGACCCCCAGGGGTGCGGAAGGAGCGAACATAGCCGCCATCAGCCCAGCGACGCAAGGTCGATTCGTTCACCCCCAGGAGATTGCAGGCCAGCCTGAGACTGATCCAGCGGCTAGGCTGACTCCGATCTTGCGTAACCTCAAGAGAAGGCCGAGCGCGCATTCAAAGCTCCCTAAAGTTTACCAAATCTCCCAAGACTTTCGAGACGCAGGGCAGATTGTATAATGGGCAAGCCTCAGTGTCAACGACTGTAGCGAAGGAAGGCCGGGGCCGGCGCACGCCCGAATCTTGCTTGACACTGCCAGCTTTCGCTGCTAGAATAGCGTTCACAACTAAACTGAAAAGGCGACGAAGGGGAGTAGTAGAGGTTCCTTCCTGCTAAAGAGAACCGGGGTGAGGTGAGAGCCCGGCGGCACAGGAGCCTCGAACTCGCCTCAGAGCCACCAGGCTGAATCTGTTGTTTGCACGGTAGGCCTGGTCGGGAGCGCCCGTTACAGCGCCGAGAGAGCTCCGCCAAGTTGGAGAAAAAGGGTGGCATCGTCCCGTCCCAGCGGGATCCCTTTGGGACGGGATTTGTATTTTGGGGGTGCTGCCAGAGTACTGACTTGGCGGAGAAGAAGGGTGGTACCACGAGGATTCCTATCCGATCCCGTCCCTTTCGGGGACGGGATCGGTTGTTTCGGGCGGGGCAAACTCCCCGGCCCAGAGGAGGAAATAGGCCATGGCAGCGGCTTCTAGGCCCGTCCTGAGAAGCGATATGGTGAAAAAGGGCGTGGAACGGGCGCCCCACCGGTCGCTGCTGCGGGCCCTGGGCCTCACCGACAAGGAGATGAGCCAACCCTTCGTCGGCGTCGTCAACAGCTACAGCGAGATCATCCCCGGCCACACCCACCTGCGCCAGCTCGCCGAGGCGGCCAAGGGCGGCGTGCGCGGCGCTGGCGGCACCCCCTTCGAGGTGAACGTCCCCGGCGTGGACGACGGCATCGCCATGGGCCACATCGGCATGCGCTACAGCCTGGCCAGCCGCGAGGTCATCGCCGATGGCGTGGAGTGCATGGCGATGGCTCACGCCTTCGACGCCCTGGTGTTCGTCACTAATTGCGACAAGATTGTTCCGGGAATGCTCATGGCAGCAGTGCGGCTGAACCTGCCCTGCATCTTCATCGCCGGTGGGCCGATGCTGGCCGGCCAGTGGCAGGGCCGCGCGGTGGATCTGAACACCGTCTTTGAGGCGGTGGGCCTGGTGAGCAAGGGAGACCTGTCGGAGGAGGAGCTGGGGCGGCTGGAGGAGATGGCCTGCCCCACCTGCGGCTCCTGCGCCGGCATGTTCACCGCCAACACCATGAACTGCGCCACCGAGGCCCTGGGGCTGGCCCTGCCCGGCAACGGCACCATCCCCGCCGTGGACGCCGCCCGCATTCGCCTGGCCAAGGAGGCCGGAGCCCAGGTGATGGAGCTTCTCGAGCGTGACCTGCGGCCGCGCCAGATGGTGACCCGCGATGGCATCTGGAACGCCCTGGCGGTGGATACGGCCTTGGGTGGCAGCACGAACTCCATACTCCACCTGCTGGCCATCGCCCACGAGGCGGGGGCGGATTTCCCCCTGGATATGGTGAACGAGATCAGCGCCCGCACGCCCGAGTTGTGCCGCATCAGCCCAGCGGGGTCTCACCACGTGGAGGACCTCCAGCGGGCGGGCGGCATTGCAGCCGTCATGAAGGAGATAGAGTCGGTTTTGCACACAGAGCTGCCCACGGTCACGGGCAAGACGGTGGGCGAGAACATCGCCGCCGCCGCGGTGTGCGACCGCACTGTGATCCGCCCCTTCGCCGAGCCCTACTCGCCCAGGGGTGGGCTGACCGTTCTCTTCGGCAGCCTGGCTCCAGAAGGGGCGGTGGTGAAGTCGGGGGCGGTGGCTCCCCAGATGATGAGCCACCGCGGACCGGCGCGTTGCTTCGATTCCGAAGCGGAGTGCACCCAGGCGATCATGAGCCGCCATTTCAAGGAAGGCGATGTGCTGGTGCTGCGCTACGAGGGGCCCAGGGGCGGCCCCGGCATGCCGGAGATGCTCTCCCCTACTTCCATGATCTCGGGCATGGGGATGGACGACAAGGTGGCCCTGATCACCGACGGCCGCTTCTCAGGCGCCACCCGCGGCGCCTCCATCGGCCACGTGTCGCCGGAGGCAGCGGCTGGCGGCCCCATCGCCGCCCTCCGAGACGGCGATGAGGTGAGCATCGATATCGCCAACCAGCGCCTGGATATCGCCCTCAGCCAAGAGGAGATCGAGGCGCGCCTGGCCGCTCTGCCGCCCTTTCAGCCCAAGATCGACACTGGTTATCTAAAACGCTACGCTCAGTATGTAACGAGCGCTAGCAGGGGCGCCGTCTTTAAAGATTGACAGAGAGATGGCCCAGCGATTGGAAGGGCAATCGGCCATGGCTACGGCGATAGCCCGCCACTAGAGGGGAGAAGAGGCAATGGAGCTTACGGGAGCGCAGATGATCTGCGAGTGTCTGCTGCGGGAAGGGGTGGAGTACATCTTCGGCCTTCCCGGCGGGGCGACCCTGTCTTTCTACGACATCCTGCCCCAATACCCCCAGCTCAAGCACATCCTGGTACGGCACGAGCAGGTGGCCGCCCACGCCGCCGACGGCTATGCCAGGGCCTCGGGCAAGGTAGGCGTGTGTTGCGCCACCTCCGGCCCTGGGGCCACCAACCTGGTGACCGGCATCGCCAACGCCTGGCTGGACTCCGTACCCATGGTGGCCCTCACCGGCGAGGTGGTGAGAGGGCTCATCGGCCGCGACGGCTTCCAAGAAGCCGATATCACCGGCATCACCCTGCCCGTCACCAAGCACAACTACCTGGCTCTGGACGCAGCGGACCTGCCGCGAATGATTCGCGAGGCGTTCTACATCGCCGCCACGGGCCGGCCGGGGCCAGTGCTCATCGATATTCCCCGCGATGTCTTCCAGCAGAAGGCAGAGTTCGTCTACCCCGAGAAGCTAGAGCTGCGGGGCTATCGACCCGTGTCCCACCCTGACCGTGAGCACATCGGCAGGGCGGCGGAGCTGATCAACGAGTCGAAGCGGCCACTGATCCTCGCCGGCCACGGGGTGATCATCTCCCAAGCCTACGATGAGCTGCGGGAGCTGGCCGAGAAGGGGAACATCCCCGTCATCACTACCCTCTTGGGCATCAGCAGCTTCCCTGGCTCTCACCGCTTGTGCTTGGGCATGCCCGGTATGCACGGCATGTACTGGAACAACATGGCCATCAGCGAATGCGACCTGCTGATAGCCGTCGGCATGCGCTTCGACGACCGAGTGACCGGCCGCCTGCGCGACTTCGCCCCGGGCGCCAAGGTCATCCACATCGACATCGACCCGGCGGAGATCGGCAAGAATGTGCGGCCGACGGTACCCCTCGAGGGCGATGCTAAGGCCATTCTCAAGGAGCTGAACCGCCAGGTGGAGAGCCGCGGGCGCGAGGAGTGGCTGGCTCGCCTGGACGAGCTAAGGCGGGAGCATCCGTCGATCACCATCCGCGAGACGGACAAGCTGCTGCCCCAGTACGTCATCAAGACGATATATGACGCCAGCAAGGGCGACTGCTCGGTGGTCACCGGCGTGGGGCAGCACCAGATGTGGTCGGCCCAGTTCTTGTGGTTCGACAAGCCCAACTCGCTATTCACCGCCGGCGGCTTGGGCCCCATGGGGTTCGAGGTGCCGGCGGCCATCGGCGTGCAGATAGCCCGGCCGGGGGAGCTGGTGTGGTCGATATGCGGCGACGGCGGCTTCCAGATGACCCTGCAGGACCTGATCACCGTCACCATCAACGACCTGCCCATCAAGTTCGCCATCATCAACAATTGCCACCTGGGGATGGTGCGCCAGTGGCAGCACCTCTTCTACCACGACAACCTGGTGGCCACACCCCTGAAGAACCCCGACTTCGTGAAGATTGCCGAGGCCTACGACATTCTGGGGATAAGGGTCACTGACAAGAACATGGTGGAATCGGCCGTCTACAGGGCCATGGAGCACCCCGGGCCGGTGCTCATCGACTTTCAGGTGGAGGAGCACGAGAACCTCTGGCCGATGGTGCCGCCGGGGGCAGCCCTGCAGGAGACGATGGACCTGCCCAAGTACGAAGAAGAGAGGGTGGTGGCGCAAGCATGAGAGAGATACGCCAGCACATCATCATCGCCCTGGTGGAGGACAAGCCGGGCGTGCTCAACCGCATCGCCAGCAAGTGGCGGCAGCGGGGGTTCAACATCGAGAGCCTGGCAGTGGGCCACTCGGAGACGGCGGGCCTGTCCCGCATGACCATCGTGGTCGATGCCAACACCGATGCCGAGCAGGTCGTCAAGCAGCTTGACAAGCTGGTGGACGTGGTGGAGATCCGCGACATCTCCGACGAAAACGTCGTCTCCCGCGAGCTGGCCCTCATCAAGGTGAAGGCCACCGCCGAGAACCGCAGTCTGATCATCGAGATCGTAAACATCTTCCGGGCCGAGATCATCGATGTCGGGCCGGAATCGCTGATCATCGAGGTCACCGGACCAGACGACAAGATCGACGCCATGTCCGACCTGCTCAAGGACTACGGCGTGGTGGAGATAGTGCGCACCGGTCGGGTGGCCCTCCTGCGTGGGGCTGCCAGCTCCACCCCCGGCCTTCACGAGCTGGTTGAAGAGCCGTTCGAGCGCTATCCAGAGGGCGAGACGCCATATTCGTCTGAGTAGAAGCGGTTTCAAAAACGGCTTGCCACCCCCGCCTGTCCGCCCTGCGGACTCCGCCTCTGCGGATGGCGGAGAAGGCGGGGGCATGGATGCCGCCCCGTTTACGGGGCGGTGTGGAGAGAATTCTGAAATGGCTT
>JALHUG010000133.1 GCA_022866185.1 Dehalococcoidia bacterium | reverse complement strand
GCAGCCAGGGCCAGCGGCCACCACATGAAGCTGCCGTCACCGCCCATGCCACCCACGCCGGTGTATGGGGGAACCGTTGGGGTCGGGATCGCCGTCGCTATCACCGTGGGATGCACTGTGGGCGTGACCGCGACCGTCGGCGATGGCTTGGGCGTGACCTGGGCTGTGGGCGACGCGGCCGCGGCACCACCGCAGGTCAGGTTGAGGTCTTTCGCGCCGACGCCGGTGGCCTGGGTGCTGTTCTGGTCCGCAGAGACGCTACCACACTTGAAGGTAACCGTCCCAGGGGTGAAGCAGGGAGCAGCGGCGGGCATGGTGGCGGGAACGGTCAGCACGTACTTTCCGCCGGAGGTGCTATCCGTAGCCCATTGCTGCCCCGTGCTGTCGTGGGCCGTGACGGTCGTGCCGTCGGGCACTGGCTGGCCGCCAATCATCACTGTCCCTGTGTAGGGGGTGGGGATGACGGGGTCGCAGCCAGCAATAGGGGCGGCGGTCGCAGTGGCCGCTGCAGTGGCCGCTGCGGTGGCTGTCGCGGCGACTGTCGGGGTGGCCGCTGCGGTGGCTGTCGCGGCGGTCGTTGCCGTTGGGGTGGGGGTTGCGGCCTTGGCGGCGCCACTGCCGATGGTCAGGCCCCAGGCTAGCAGGGCAGCAAAGGCCACCGCGCCGATAATGCTTGTCATGATTGCCAGTCTTCGCATATATACCTCCCTTTGCTTCTCCTGCCCGTTCCCGCGACGGCTTCTGGGTGGCCGCCGCGGGAACGGGCGATCGCGCTTCTTACTCTACTTCCCCCTACGGGTCGAACTTCCAGGTGATGCCATCCTTGGTGGTGACCAGCATGACGACGGAGCTATACTGATGAAGCGTAGTGAGGGTGTCCTCGATCTCCGGCCGGCCGGGCACGTAGTATCGCCAGCCCTGGTCACTGCCCAACTGGTACATGATGGCGAGGCCGCTCTCGATGTCGCTGACGGCCTCCTCAGTGGGCTTGTCGATGCCAGCATAGCAGACGCTGTTCCAGGCCCCCGGCTCCGAGCCGCTGGCTCCTGCCAGGAAGACCTGGCTGTCCTTGTTGTCGGCGGGCGCGCCAGCCGCGATCGGTCCCACGATCCACTCAGCGGGGTCCTTCATCAGGATGAACAGCTGGTCGTACGGCTTGAGGGTATCGAAGGTGCAGAGATCTGCCACCTCCTCGCAGCGATCGGGGAAGTACTGCTCCCACTTCTGGCCGTCGGCTACGAAGCGGTAGCCGGCCGCCACGTTGTCGATGATGTCCGCCATGGCCTCCTCGATAGGGGCCTCCTCGCCAACGTAGCAGGAGTCATTCCAGTTCAGCACCAGCGGGACGGTCACATCTGCCCGTGGCCAGTGGCGGGTGATGTCGCCCTCGGGGTCGTGCAAGAAGATGCTGACGTCTGGCACCACACCCAGCGGGTGCTCGATGACGATCCACGCCTGGCAGTCTTCCGTCGCGACCAGGCCCTCGTCGATGCCGCGAGCCTCGTCGTAGTAGTCGAGCACGCGTCCATCCTCAGCGACAGCCACAGCCTGGCTGAGGCTAGAGATGACGCCATCCTTCAGTGGTGCGACGACGTTCGCCTTGTACAACGGGCAGTGCGCCAGGTTGACCGGGCAGGCCGGCTGGTCCTTCGTCAGCGCGTACAGAGCGGAGGGCGAGACGCCCACGATGGCGCCAGCCGCGCTGTTGAGGATGAACGTGATCTCCTCGCCCTGCACCGGGTGGAGGCTGGGCGAGAACTGCACCGCGCTCGCCACCGTCGGGTTTGAGCCCACGCTGTACTTGCAGTAGCCGTCGCGGTCCCACAGGTGGGCGATGATCGCCGTGTGGTTGGCGTCGATCTTTATCGCGTCGACCTTCTTGAAGCCGCCCCATTCCCAGGTCTTCGTAACAGGGTTGGAGAGGATGCTGGCCTGCTTGCGCCAGTAGGGGTAGTCGCCGATGACGGTGATCTTGCTGCTGCCCACCACATCGCCCTTCCTGCAGTCGGGCGCGCCGCTGACGAGGTCGGTGCCGCACTCTTTGTAGGTCAGGTCGAAGTCACCGTTGGCGAAGAACATCCCCTCGCCGCGGTTGTCGGTGTAGAACTCGATGTACCAGGGCCGCCTCTTCAGCGAGGGGTTGTCTTTCTCCTTGGCGTCCTGCCGCTCGAGCTTGTAGAGGATTGTCCAGAACGGGTACGCTGTTGGCTCCGGCACCCGGTAGTCCCACACGGGGTTGGGGTCACAGGCGTCTCCGATGTCGTCCTTGTCGCTGTCCTTCTGGTAGTCGCCCTCCACGTCGGCATTGGACCTGGTGGGGCAGTTGTCGAGAGCGTCAACCACCGTGTCCCCGTCGGTGTCCATGCCCGCGGCGGTGTCGCAGGCGTCGCCGATGCCGTCGTTGTCGGCGTCCGCCTGGGTGGCGTTGGACTTGAACCGGCAGTTGTCGTCGCAGAGGGTCGTGTCAGTGCCGACGCAGGTGTGGTTGTAGGCGCCGTCGGCGTCTCCATCGTCCAGGATGGTGTCGCCGTCGGCGTCGGCATCGCACAGGTCGCCGGTGCCGTCGCCGTCCACGTCGCTCTGGTCGGGGTTCTTGACCAAGGCGGTGCCGGGCTTGCCACAGTTGTCCACATTGTCGCAGGTGCCGTCAACATCAGCGTCGATGCACGCTGGCATGGTCCAACTCATCCAGTCGTAGCCACCGTTGTTGACGACGGCCGGGATCTCGTGGTCGGCCGGGATCATGATCTTATGATAGTCGTTTGTGCTGGGGTAGATGACCCCCTTCAGGGCCTCCTTCAGGAAGCCGGACTCGCCATCCTCAACGGCATCCGTGTCGTCCGTATCATGGGCGATGCTGGCCCTGATCTTCAGGGGCGGCATGATGGCATCAGCCGCGGTGATCTTCCCATCGGGGACGATCGACTTGCGGCCGACCCAGGTTCGAGTTATGAGTGTGCCAACAGGATCGTGGCTGTCAAGGGCGCTCTTGGGGCCGATGGCAATGGTCACGCTGGCATCCTTTTCGCTCATCACGTCCCAGTTCGGGCGGGTGTGGATGGCGTCGGCGCCAGCCAGCTTCTCCAGGTCATCGGGCAGCACCCAGTGGCCGTTGTCCAGCATCTCGTCGCCCGCGTCAGGGCAGCCGGCCTCATAGCTGGGGATCGGGTAGGGCACGCCGGCCTCAAGATCCTCGTCGATCTTGGTGTCGGCGTCGTTATCCTTGCCGTCGGCCTTTTCCTCGGCGACCTTGGTGTCGGCGTCGTTGTCTATGCCGCCGTCACCGTCGCCGTCCATGTCTATGCAGACGGCGCCGCGACCGCTCTTGTCGGCCGTGAAGAGCCAGCCCTTCACGTTCACGCGCAGGAGAGCGTCCTGCGAGACGTTGAGCGTCTCGGCCTCGGTGTCATCGCTCTCGCCTTGGTTCCAGTTGCCGTCGTTGTGGAGCTCGCGCTCGCCTTTCACGTTGGTGAGCTTGACCTGGTAGATCTTGAGGTACCACACCAGGAAGGCGTGCTTGTTCTTGATCTCCGTAGAGTACTCGAGCCTGCCCTGATAGCCCGACTCGCCGTCGTAGCACTGCACGGTTCCGTTTCTCTCCACAAACACGGCGGCTTGTGCGTCTCCGTCGCCCACACAGGTGATTCGCTCTTCGAGGAGAATGGCCACGACGTCACCCTCGCCGGGGTCCTGGCTGACGTGAACGCCCTTGGAGATGCAGTTCATGTCGATCTCGCCCTCGTCATCTTCGTCAGTCTCAGGGGTATCGAGGACGCCGTCGTAGTTGTCGTCGGTGTATTGGGCTTCCAGGGCGCCGACGCTGTTGGGGACGCGCTGATAGTCCACAGAGTAGTCGAGGATGGTGTCGTAGTAGGTGTCGCCGTTGGTGTCCAGGATGTGGCCTAGGGCCTGTAGGTCGTCTAGAGCCCACGAAGTCGAGCCGTCGCCGTCGACGTCGAAGTTGCTGGCCAGCGGGCAGGAAGGGCAGACCTGATTGTCGGCGGTGCCGCAGTTGGCGTTGGGATACCAATCGTCGGGGAGAGCCCAGCGCTTGGCCAGGATGATCTCCTCGCCGGCCCAGCGGATCTGGGGCTGCTTGGCTTGCTCGATGGTCGTCCAGTTTATGCCGACCCACTCGTCTACGGTATCGCGCTGCGAGCCCACGCCGGGCGGGTAGTCATCGTGGAACTTGATCCTTGCCTGCTCTTCGCAGACGGTGTCCACGTAGACAATGACGCGGCCCAGGTTGTCAGAGGTGGCTACGATCGTCGTCGGGCCGGAGTTGTTGGTGCCCGCGGCGTTGGTGAAGAAGGTGCAGTTCCGCGGGGAGTCGATGGTGGCCGTGACGATCGACCCCTGGGTGGGCTGATGGTAGGTGCGTGTCACATTGTTGACCTGCACCTGGTGCTCGCCGTGCACCACCTCGATGATCTGCACCAGCGGCAGCGCCTTTATGCGCTTCGCGGACTCGTCCCAAACGACGGGGTGGTCCTGCCAGACGCTCTGCTTGTCCAACTCGTGCTCGTCAAGCTGGTCGCGCTTGCCGTCGCCGTTCATGTCCTTGGGCAGGTCCATCTTCACGTACTCACTGGATTCGATGATGGTGTTCCCATTCTTGTCGTAGTACACTTTGATGTCTTTGTCCAGGTCGCCGGACTTGAGGATGACGCTGTCGACCAGGCTGTCCCACTCCTTGACCACAGAGAGGGAAGTGATGATGTGGCCTTGGCCGTCATCATAGGTCAGGGTGACGCGGGTCTCGCCCGGGGTGGAGGAATGGATAACCAGGCACTGCTGGTCGTTCGGGTCCTCGCTAGCGTCGACATCCGGGCAGCCGTCGTTGACGACGCCGTCGAGCTGGATGAGCGGGGTGGTCGGGTCGTTATCCTCGTCGTCGGTGGCATCGTCACACTGGTTGACGGTGCCGATGGTCTCCGCTACCTGGCCGGGGCAGCCGTCGTTGACCTTAGTGTCGCCGTCGTCATCGACGGCACCGGTACAGATGGTCTCGGCAGCGACGACAGCCGGGCAGCCGTCGTTGACGACGCCGTCGTACTGGATGCCCGCGGTGGTCGGGTCGTTATCCTCATCGTCGGTGGCATTGGCACACATGGTGCCGGTCTCCGCTACCTGGCCGGGGCAGCCGTCGTTGACGGCACCGTCGCCGTCGTCGTCCTTGGTGTTGGTGCACTGGCCAGCGTTAAAGCCGGCGCGGCCGATCACCTCGGCAAGGTCGCCGCAGCGGCCCTGGGCTATGATAGTGGTTTCAGCCCCTGTGAATTTTTCGACGTTCCACTTCGGGTAGGTAGCGCTGATCGGGTAGGACGCAAGCCAGTTGGCGGTGCGGATGACGTGGTTCTGGCTGGTGATGTTGTTGCAGTCGTGCCAGGGGTGGACGACTGGCTTTAGGGTACCGGTCCAGTCGGCATCAGGGCAGTACGGGTTGCCCGTATAGTCGACTCCGCTGGGCTCGACGTGTACCAGCGTCACCGGTGGTACCGCGGCGCCCCCGGCGCTGGTGTTCTGGCTGAAGCCCCAGAGGGCCCCCACCACGGCCAGCGCTACAAAAATGGCGCTCATCAGGCCCAGGCCGATGAAGCGCCTATGGCTGCTGAAGAGCTTACGCATAGCTCACCCCACTTTCCGAAATGTGCCAACAAGAGCACATACAGAAAGCAGACCAGCCACCCTCCCGCCTAAAGCAGAAAGCAGTCGGTCTACTTCCTCTTTCCCGCCGATTTTCCTTTCGTTCCTCTCCTCCGATGGGGGAGAGGAACCACGTTGCCGGTTCCGTCATTCGATACCTTACTTTAAGAGATTTCCTTCCGTCAGGCCTCCGCAACACCCCACTGCCACCGCCATCCTCAGTCCACTAGTGCCTGACTCTATACAACCACCCTCGTCTTGTCAAGGGTCTGGGGCACAAATTACCCGCTACCTGTCAACTGGTTAAAACGCCTCAGGGTCAGCAAAGGTTAACCAGCCCCCGCCGCCAGTTGGGTCGCAGGGGGATGCTAATAGCTTAATTCTCGACCCCCGCCTGATAGGCATGAAGAAAACAATGGCGCATCGCACGGGATGCTTCGCTTTGCTCAGCATGACGGCGAGGTGAAGCTGTCAGCCTGAGAGCAGCGAAGGGCCTGGGCCGCCACGCGCAATTGGCTGCGGGCGGGCTTGCACGCGCGTGGTATAGCGGGGACGTGCGCCGGCAGGCCGCCGCGCGCCTATACAGAATTCTTTATGATGACCATCAATCCGCAGGAGTGGTTTATCCTGGTTCATGACCACCAGGCTGGGGTCATGGGTGAACCCGGGAGCCCGGAACCCGCCATCTGTGAGCCAACTCCTGCCGCCAGTTGGGTCGCAGGGGCTGTGCCCGCTCCGGGTCGTCGGGTAAATGTTTGGGAGGTTAAATGTTTGGGAGGTTAACCTTATTGCTAGGGCGGGCGTTCTATACAATGACGATAGTATGGGGTATGATGGCGGGGCAGCCAACCTGGCCGCCGAAGGCGGCGAGCACAGGAGGTGTTCCCCCTTGTACCCTGGTTTGGAGACCCAAGGCGAGCGTTTGTTGGTGGACGCCGCCAGGGTCGGCGATGAGGGAGCCATCGCCGAGCTATATAATAGGTACTTCCCGCGCGTCTATCGGTACATGCTGGTTCGCACGGGCAACGTGGGTGATGCTGAGGACTTGACGGAGGAGGTGTTCATCCGCGTGTTGGATGCCCTGGACCGGTTCGAGTGGCGGCAGGTGCCTTTCTCGGCCTGGCTCTTCCGTATCGCTCACAACGCTGTCGTTAGTCACCAACGGCGGGACGGTGCTCGGGGGAGGCTCTCCCCCCTGTCGCCCAGCCTGCCGGTGGACACACAGGGGCCGGAGGAGGCGGTGGAGGCCCGCTTGGCCTTGGACGAGGTGATGGAGGCGACTCGCAACCTCCCCGATGCCCAGCGAAGGGTAATCGCTCTGCGCTTCGGAGCGGGGCTGTCGGTGGCTGAGACGGCGCGGGCTCTGGGCAAGAGCGGGGGTAATGTTAAGGTCATACAGCATAAGGCGATCGTCAAACTGAGAGAGCTGCTGGTGGAGAAGAGGCCGGAAGGTGACGAAGAGAAGGCTTGAGGAAACGCTGGAGGTGTGCCTGGCGGCGCTGGTGAGGGGCCAGAGCACGGTGGAGGAGTGCCTGGGTCTCTATCCGGAGCTGGCGCCCGAGCTGGAGCCTCTGCTGCATACGGCTCACAGGCTCCAGAAGGGCTATGCCGCCGACCCCTCGCCGCTCTACGCGCAGGCGGCCCGTCAGCGCTTCCTGGCCACTCTGGCCCGCCGCCGTCAGAGGCGGCTGCTGGCTGCGCGGCCGATCAGGCCCTCCTGGCGCTGGGTCCCTGCGGCTCTGGGCAGCGTTGCCCTGGTGGCCTTCGCGGCCTGGGCGAGCGTGGTCGCCCTGGGTGGCGGCGGTGGCTCTCAGAACCCGTCTATGATTGTCGGCAAGATAACGCCGACCAGCACGCCAGTGCCCGTGGTGAGTGATATTCGGGGCCAGGTGGAGAGGCTTAAGGCCAATTTGGAGGAGGTTCGAACAGGGGCGGAGAGCGGCACTGTCGGGTCGGTCGCCATTCAGCAGTTGAAGGAGGACACGGCCGCGCTGGTGGCCAGCCTCGATCAGCCTCAGCCGCTGGAGCCGGAGGATGTGTCCCAGATCGGCCAGTTGTTTGCCGATCAGCAGGAGGTTCTCAAGGAAGTGAAGGAGAGCGTGCCGGCCGAGTCTGCCAAGGACGTGGACGAGCTAATCGAGATAGCCGGGGCAGGGCTAGCCAAGCTCGAGGAACTGCTGTCGCCCAGCCCTACCGCAACGCCATCGGCCACTCCAACCGCGACGCCGTCGGCGACCCCCAGCGCGACGCCGACGCCAACCGCCACGCCTGAGGAGAGCCCTACCTCTACCGCCACCCCTACGGTCACTCCGTCTGCAACCGTGACGCCAGAGGTGACCCCTATCCAGGCACCGCAGCCTACGCCTTCGCCGCCTCCTGAGGGCGACGAGGAGCGCGTCTCCCTAGCGACCGCCGCTCCTTAAGCTGTTCTATCACCGAGTTGCAGCAACACGCGGGCGTAGTATGCCACCTGGAGTGAGACGCTTCGCTACGCTCAGCGTGATACCAAGGTCAGGGTGACAGCGTGGCCTAGCGTCGTTCTGGGCGCAGCGAAGAATCTGAGCGGAGCCAAGGATCTCAGCAGAGCGAGGGAGCCTGCCCTGAGCGAAGCGAAGGGATGCGTTGCCGCATCTTGGAGACAGTACTCCTTAGGGGACGGCGGTCGTACTGGCCGTCGGCGAGACTAGGCTGGCCACCCGCAGGATGCGGCTGTCCATGACTTGGGCCAGTCTGAGGGCATCATCTACCGAGGCTAAGGCTGTGGGCGCAGTGGCTCCTGTCCGCCCCAGGACGTTTCCCCGCCGGAAGTCCACCACGTACAGACTCACCGGGACTCCGCCCGTACCTGCCTCTTGGGTAGCGGTGGTCACAAAGGCCACCGATTCATCGCCAACGGTAGGTATCTCCACGAGGTTGGCATCCTCCAGCTCCTCCAGCTCCTTTTGCAGCCTCTCTTTGCCAGCACGGAAGGCCGCGACCGCTCCCTCCTGATCCTGGTAGAGCGAGACGGCGCCGAAGATGTCATAGGTGCCGCTCAAGAGGGCCGCGGAGTCGCTGCTGGCATACTCCACTTGATAGCCATCGGTGCGGCCCCATTCCTCCAACTGGCTCAAGCATTCGTTTAGCTCGGCCCCTTCGGCCCCAGCGCAACTCTGGTCATTGGTGACGTGCATGGCACTACCCTCGACCTCGATGAATTCCATCGGCATGTCACCGATCTGGAGGGCGACCGCCTCGGCGTCTTGAACCAGAACTGCGTCCTGCTGGCCACCGTCTTCCCCTGTCATCTCCAACACCACGATGGTAAGACCCACCCCGACGACGGCGAGGGCTGAGAGTGCTGCGATGGCCGTGAGGGCGATCGGCCGCCCTAAATGGACGACACGGGCCGGGCGGGATCCCGCTGCCGCTCGGAAGACGCCGGTAGCCAGCACGACACGTCCGAACAGCCCGAACCCCAGCCAGTAGGTGAGAATGGCCGGAATGGGCCAGAAGAACAGACACAGTGCGACTGCGGGGACCGGGCCCCAGTTAGACCATGCCCACCAGGTGACCACAGCGTCCAGCCCGCTTCCCACCAATAGAGCGAAGGCAGCCATGCCGGTCTGAACCACGACTCGTGCCCTGCGCTCCTGAGATTGATTGCCCGCCATAGGAATCTCTCCTCGTACTGTGCCGCTCGCGCTGCCGCTCCGTCGCTCGCCTATGGTGCCTGGCCGCAAAGCCTTTGTCAAGTTCGAGACGCTCCAGGGTAGTGGGCTCGTTCAGAAACATTGGTGACACCTTAGAATGGTGTCACTAACTTACTGGACCAGTACACCGCCTTGTCCGGGGTAGCGGTTTTTGCTACCATATGGGCACGGAGTGGGGCTGTAGTTCAGAGGGAGAACGTTTGTCTGGCAGACAAAAGGTCGGGGGTTCGAGTCCCCCCAGCTCCACCAGACCTCGAATACGAGAACGGCCCCGGGCGGGGCCGTTTCCGTTTAGACGCGCTAGTATCTGCTAAACCGTCTGCCAACCAACTACCGAATCGGTTCGCCGTGACGTGCGCACGAGGGAAATCCAGCGCTAGTCGATCAGGGCTTGATCTGCCTGGCGCACCCGCTCGCACAGGGTCACCAGCAGCTTCCGCTGGAGGCCGGGCACGGTCTCCAGCAAGGACACGAAATCTCGGCGATGAAGGATCAGCAGGGACACGGGCGTCGCGGCGATGACCGTCGCACTGCGCGGCTTTCCATCGATGACCGACATTTCCCCTACAACGTCGCCGGGGCCAAGCTCAGCGATCGCCTTGCCATCCACCTCCACTCGCGCCCTACCGTCGACTATGATGATCGCTTCCAGCCCCTGCGCACCCTGCTTAGCTAGGACCGCCCCTTCTCGGCGGGCGGACAAGTCGGCGCAGTTGGCAATGGCGCTTAGCTGGCGTTGGCTAAGACGACTGAATAATGGTATCCCTCGCAGGATATCAACCTTGTCCGAGCGACCGCGACGAAACATCGGCACAGCTATCTCCCTCACTCAGAAGTATGAAGAGTCTACCGCTGCTCAGGCTATGTGTCAACATCTGTGGTGTTTCAAGAGATGTGAGACAGAGAGGTCTGCAAGCCTACGTGCGGTTGTACAACGCCAAACGCCTGCACTCCGCTCTGGGCTTTAGTACGCCCTTGCTGTATGCTGTGAACCGCCTACCCCGGGCCCAGATCCCTCACATCTCTTGAAACACTGCAAACCTTGCTCCAAAGGCGTCGTTCCTGTAGCATTTCTATTGGGTCTACGCGCCAACAGGAGGTTTGCCTTGCCCACCTACGAGTACCGGTGCGGCCAGTGCCAGCATCAATACGAGAAGAGAGAGGGATTCGACGCCCCGGCGGAGCAGGCATGCCCTGTGTGCGGCGGGCTGGCGCGGCGGCTTCTCCATGCGCCCGGCATTGTGTTCAAGGGGCCTGGGTTCTACGTTACCGATAACCGTAAGAATCATGAGTGGGAATCCGCTGAGAAAGAGACCAAAGAGGAGAAGCTGCCGCCCGAAGGGGCATCAGAGGTCTCTGCCAAGAAGTAGGCGGCGGTGCGAGCGCTCATCCAGCGGGTCAGCCGTGCCTCGGTGACAGTGAGTGGGGAGCGGCTGGCGGAGATAGGGCAAGGGTTGGTGGTGCTGCTGGGAGTGGCGGCGGGGGACACCGCTGAGGATGCCCACAGGCTGGCCAGAAAGACGGCCGAAATGCGTATCTTCTCCGATGCGGAAGGCCGTTTCAATCTATCCCTTCTGGACATGCAAGGTGAGGCCCTGGTGGTGAGCCAGTTCACCCTTTTGGCCGACACCCGCAGGGGGAGGCGGCCCAGCTTCAGCGGGGCGGCGCCGCCAGAGGAGGCCGAACCCCTGGTGGAGGCGTTTGCGGCGGCTTTGCGGGAAACAGGCGTCGCGGTGCGGATGGGCCGCTTTGGTGCCCACATGCTGGTGGAGATCCACAACGAGGGGCCGGTGACCATCTTTCTCGATAGCGAGGAGTTGGAGCGTCCGCGAAGAGGCTAGACGGGTATTTCCCTCCAGGCATATACTGGCCTTGATTTGACTTCCTTCAAGCTTTCGCGGCTTTTCCTTTTGGGTCTTCTGACGCTGGAGCTTCTGGCTCTGGTGAGCCTGGGGTCGCTCCGGCTGGGGAGGCTTCTCACGGCGCGCGACGATGCCTCGGCGGATTCGGCGCCCGGCATCAGCGTGTCACAGGCGGTGCTCAAGCCCGACGCCTCCGACCTCTATCTGCAGCCCTTCCTGCGGGCGCTGGCGGAGAAGGCAGCGGCGGAGGCGACCCCTGAGCCTGAGCCCCCGGGACCGACGCTGGAGGAGCTCGGGGCGCTGGAGCTGGCCACGGCTACCCCGCCGGCGGGCGTTGCCTTCGCCGAGGACGAGCGCTGGATCGCCGTCAACCTGACCACCCAGCGGGCGATGGCCTTCATTGGCGCTCAGCCGGTGCGGGTTGCCCTGGTGACGACGGGGATGCCCGGCTGGGAGACGCCCACTGGCGACTTCCGGGTCTATCAGCGGGTGGAGAATGAGACCATGGACTCCCTCGGTCTTGGCATTCCTATAGACTCGCCCGAGGGCTGGTACGTAGACAACGTCCTGTACACCCAGTACATCTACGGTGGCATCACCCTGCACTATAACTACTGGCGTCCGCAAAGCTACTTCGGCAATGTTGCCTCCAGCCACGGCTGTGTGGGCCTGGGCTTGAGCGACGCCAAGTTCTTCTGGGACTTCGCGGACATCGGCACGCGGGTGGTGATCTACAAGTGAGGGGCAGACCGCCGGATAGAGGCCTGCAGTCTGAAGCCCTACACTTCTAGGCTCATGTCCAGGGCCCCGGCCGAGTGGGTGATCGCCCCCACCGAGATGTAGTCGACGCCTGTCTCCGCTACCCGCCGCACGTTCTCCAGGGTTATCCCGCCCGAAGCCTCCAGGACGGCTCGCCCGCCCGCCATCTCCACCACCCGCCGCATGTCCTGAGGGGGCATGTTGTCCAGAAGGAGCTCCTCTGCTCCTGCCTCCAGCGCCTGGCGCGCTTCATCGACAGTGGTTACCTCGATCTGCACTCGCATCCCTGCCGGCGCCTGCTGACGGGCCAGACGCAGGGCCTCGGCGATGCCCAGACCACGGGCGCGCAGGGCGGCCAGGTGGTTGTCCTTGATGAGGACGGCGTCGGCCAGGTTGAGGCGGTGGTTCTGGCCGCCGCCCAGCCGCACGGCGTACTTCTCCAGCGTGCGTAGGCCGGGGGTGGTCTTGCGGGTATCGCGGATGCCCACAGGCAGGCCGGCGATGGCCGCCACCAGGCGGTCGGTAGCGGTGGCCACGCCCGAGAGATGGGTCAGGTAGTTGAGGGAAACACGCTCACCCCGCAGGATGGCGGCCAGGGGCCCCTCGATGCGGGCTACCTTCTGCCCCGGCGACAGGCGGCTTCCTTCGCCCGCAAGCGGCCGCCATTGCAGCGAGGGGTCGACTGCCTTGAACACCGCCTCGGCCATGGGCAGGCCGGCCAGCACTCCCTCCTCCCTGGCGATGATGACGCCGCGCCCCTTCTGCTCTGGCGGCACCAGGGCAGCAGTGGTTACGTCCTGCCAGGCCTTGTCCTCGTTGAGGGCGCTCTTGGCCAGGCGGCGCAGGTGGGCCTGGGGGAGCTTGGGAGTGGTATGGAGGCTCATCGTTTCTCTTGCTCCTTCAGCCAGTGGATAGCTTCCTCGACCTGTCGCCGTATTCCTGCGTTTTGCCACACTATTTCGACCTTCGTGGCGCCCTGGTTGTTCTCCCAAACGCGGACGGTAGTTTTCCCCGTGCCCCAATCGGTTAGCAGGTAGGCCAAGCCCACCGGAAAGAAAAGAACCAGAAGAAGGCAACCGGCAACCCCGCTGGGGCTCTTCTTGAGGACGACGAAGTCTCGGGCTTTGTGCTGGACGGTCCAGTCGTTAACCGCGAAGAGGTCGACTACTTCATCTAGCACTCCAGTGGGGGACAGATACGTGACCGCGCGAAGTAATCCGCTCGACTGGTACAAGATCCAGATGAGCAGGCCTGCTACGAGCAAGAGCAGCAAGATCACAATGCCGGTTGTCACCAAAGGCTACCTCCGATGGTGGGAAAGCTGCTTAGAGGATACACACAAGCCCCAGCGGGGTCAAGCGAGCAAGGAAAGAGACTTTACGATGCAAAGGACGATCGCCTGAAGACAATATGGCGATGCCAGGCCTCGGACCGCTCGGGGAAGTCGGAGCGGTAGTGCGCCCCCCGGCTCTCCTCACGCATCAGCGCCCCCTCCGTCACCAGGCGGGCGCATAGAAGCAGGCTGGCCAACTCGTGCGAGGGGCGGTCGATGGGCTCGGCGAGAGCGGCCTGCCAGGCGGAGAGGACGGTCTTGGCCTCGGCCAGCGAGCGGCCGTCGCGGACGATGCCCACCTTGTCCCACATGAGCGACTGCAGCACGCCCAGGTCCAGGGGAGGCGCGTTCGCTGCCACCGGCTGGCTGAGGGAGATGGCCTCGGCGCTGGGCTCGTTCACTGTGAGTTCCTTCAGAAGGGTTCGCTGGACGACCCGCTTGGCGAAGACGATGGTCTCCAGAAGCGAGTTGCTGGCCAGGCGGTTGGCGCCGTGGACGCCGGTGCAGGCGGCCTCGCCGCAGGCATACAGGCCGCGGATGTTGGTCTCGCCCCACGTGTTGGTGTGCACGCCGCCCATCGTGTAGTGGGCGGCTGGCGACACGGGGATGGGGTCGGTGGTGATGTCCAGGCCGTGCTCGAGGCAGAAGCGGTAGATCTGGGGGAAGCGAGATGTCACCCTGGACGGCGGCAGGTGGGTCGCATCCAGATGGACGTGGTCGCTGCCGGACTTGTTCATCTCCGTCAGGATGGCTCGTGCTACCACATCGCGCGGGGCCAGCTCGGCCGCCGGATCGTACTCGGCCATGAAGGCCCGCCCCTGAGCATTGCGGAGGATTCCCCCCTCGCCGCGCACAGCCTCAGAGATAAGGAAGGGCTGGACGCCAGGCATGCGCAGGGCGGTGGGATGGAACTGGAAGAACTCCATGTCCATGACCTCGGCGCCTGTCTGGTAGGCGAGGGCGGTGCCGTCGCCGGTGGCCACCGTGGGGTTGGTACTGACCTTGTATAGCTGGCCGGCCCCGCCGGTGGCTAGGACGAGAAAACGACAGGAGAAGTCGAGCCGGGTGTTGGTGCGGCAGTCGAGCGCCTCGACCCCTTCGATGGTGTCGTCCGCCAGCCGCAGGCCGGTCGTCAAGCAGTGCTCCATGATGGTGATGCCGGATAGCCTGGCCACGCTGCTGAGGGTGAGCTCGATATGGGCGCCGGTGGCGTCGCCGCCGGCATGGAGGATGCGGGGCAGGCTGTGGGCGCCCTCCCGGCCCAGGGTTATCTCCCCGTCCAGGGTGTCGAAGGGGACACCGAAGCCCACCAGGTCAGCGATGCGGTCAGCGGCCTCCTCGGTGAGGATGCGGGCGGCCTCGCCGTCCACCAGGCCGGCGCCAGCACGGACGGTGTCCTCCAGGTGGAGCTGGGGCGAATCGCCCTCGCCGATGGGCGCGGCGATGCCTCCCTGGGCGTAGCGGGTGTTGCACTCGTCGATGGAGCCCTTGGTAAGCACCAGGACGCTGCCGTGCTCGCGGGCCTTGAGGGCGGTGTAGAGGCCAGCAATGCCGGAGCCAACGATGATGTAGTCGAACTGGCGTGAGCGAGCGCTCATGCCCCGACCCTCGTGAGATCCACAAAGGAAGCCTTTTCCACGTCCACCAGGCCCTTATCGGTGAGCTTGAGCTCGGGGATGACCGGCAGGGCCAGGAAGGAGAGAATGGCGAAGGGGGCGGGCACAGTAGAAGCCATTTCAGAATTCTCTCCACACCGCCCCGTAAACGGGGCGGCATCCATGCCCCCGCCTTCAGGCGGGGGTGGCAAGCCATTTTTGAAACTGCTTCTGGCCCCCAGCGAGTCGGCGGCCGCTTCTACCGTCTCCAGTTGGGCCGCCACCGTCTCCAGCGGCTGCGGCGACATGAGGCCGGCCAGGGGCAGCGCCAGGGAGGCCAGCACCTGCCCTTCGGCTACCACCGTCAGGCCGCCGCGCATCCGCTCTACCGCGCGGACGGCGACGTACATGTCGCGGTCGTTGGTGCCCACCACGATCACATTGTGCGAATCGTGGGCAACGGAGGAGGCCAGGGCCCCTCGCTTGAGGCCGAAGCCCTTCACCAGCCCCAGGCCGATGTTGCCCGTCGCCCGGTGGCGCTCCACCACCGCCCGCTTCAGAATGTCGCGCTCGCTGTCGGCGACCACGCGGCCGTCTTCCACCCTCACCTCTTCCATCAGCTTCCTGGTGATGATCTGCCCCGGCACGATCCCGATGACCGGCAGGCGGCGCGCGGTTGTCTTGAGGGTGAAGGCATCCTCGCCGAAGGGGGCGATGTGGAAGGTGTGCGTGAGCCGCCGCGAGATGCGAAGGTCGGCGGGGAAGAGGGCGCTGCCGTCGCTGGCCACCAGGCGGCCGTCGTAGTATACCTGCCGCGGCTGGAGGTCCGACAGGTCGTCGGCGACGATGAGGTTGGCCACGAATCCCGGCGCGATGGCCCCGCGGTCGCTCAAGCCGAAGTAGGTGGCGGGGTTGATGGTGGCAAGCTGGATGGCCCGAATCGGGCTGAGACCGAGGCGGACCGCCTTGCGCACCACGGCGTCGATGTCGCCGTCGTGGAGGAGGTCCCTGCAGGAGCGGTCGTCCACCACCAGCAGGCAGCGGGGGTAGGTGTCATCGGTCACCAGGGGCAGGAGCTCCTCCAGGTTCTTCTCGCTGGTGCCCTCGCGGATCATCAGGTGCATGCCCCGCCGCAGCTTGTCGCGGCCCTCCTCCAGGCGGGTCGACTCGTGGTCGGAGCGGGGGCCGGCGGTCAGGTAGGCGTTGAGGCCCTTGCCGGTGAGGCCGGGGGCGTGGCCGTCGATGGGCCTGCCCCTGGCAGCGCGGAGCTTGTCCAGGGAGTGGCGGTCGCCGGACATGACGCCGGGGAAGTTCATCATCTCGCCCAGGCCCAGGGTGTTCTGCCAGCGCAGGGCGGCGGCGATGTCGCGCGGCTCGAGGGAGGCGCCGGCCGTCTCCAGGTCGGTGGCG
>JALHUG010000132.1 GCA_022866185.1 Dehalococcoidia bacterium | reverse complement strand
GGGGTTGACCTCGGCGATGATCACGCGGGCGCACTCGATCGCTGGCTTCACAATGTCCACGGAGACACCAAGGCTACAGAAGCCGTGCTCGTCGGGCGGCGTCACCTGGATGAGGGCCACGTCGATGGGGACGCGCCCGCTGCGGAACAGGCGGGGCACCTCCGAGAGGAAGATGGGGGTGTAGTCCGCCTCGCCGGCGGCGACGGCGTCCCGCACGTTGGGCCCAACGAAGAAGGCGTTGTGGCGAAAGGATTCCTTCACCGGCGGCATGGCGTAGGGGGCGATGCCCAGGGTCATGATGTGGACGATCTCGGCGGCGTGCAGGTAGTCCGCGCGAGCCGTCAGGCGCTCCACCAGGTACTGCGGCGCGGCGGCGCCGGAGCCCACGAAGATGTGGTGGCCGCTGCGGACAATTTGAAGCGCGTCGTCGGCGGAGCGGAGCTTGTCGGCGTAGCGCTGGCGCCAATCTGGGTCGTAGGATGGTCTGGTCATGCAGTCGCTCCCCTCGTGCCAATCAAATGGGCCCTGCTATCGACGAAGGGATGCTACTGCCGACTCCCTGCCGTGTCAAGCCTCTTCCCTCTGCGAGGCCGGTTCGCCGTTGGTGGCTTGGTTTCTGACCCCCGCCTGAAGGCGGGGGCATTAGATTCGCCTCCCCATGCCCCAGTCCTATGGCGATCAAGAAAATAGGAACACCCCTGAGGGTTGAAACCCTCAGCTTTGGGGAAGCTGCGGGATTTATCCCGCAGAGGTGGATCTAAATAGTTTAACGCCTTCAGGCTGGGGTTACGTGTGAACGGCCGTGCTGGAGAGCATCTCAGGGTGCGCCCGCGGGATGCTAGAGCTGAATCAGCGCCAGGCGGTCCAAGGACGCCAGGTCCTTCTTGACCACGATCGTTGCCTCAGGGAAGACCTCCGAGGCCAGGGCCGCCACGGCGGGCCCCTGGTCGTAGCCGATCTCCAGCAGAAGGGCAGCGCCGGGGCACAGGTGGGCCGGCGCCTGGCGCAGCAGCCGCTCGATGGCTCGCAGGCCATCGGGGCCGCCGTCCAGGGCCGCTCGTGGCTCATGGCAGCGGATCTCGACGGGCAGGCTCGCCCATTCGGCCGACCTGACATAGGGAAGGTTGACGACAACGATGTCCGCCGGCTGCTCGAGGGGCGCCAGGAGGTCGCCGCAGAGGAATCGCACCGGCGACGCCAGGCCGAGGCTTTCGGCGTTGCCCTGGGCCAGGGCGAGGGCTGCTGGCGAGATATCGGTGGCGATGATCTGCGCTGAGGGCAGGTGCGTGGCAAGGGTCAGGGCGATGGCGCCGCAGCCCGTGCCCACATCCACGATGGCGAGGGAGGGGGTGCCCTGGAGACGCTGGCGACCCAGGGCCGAGGCCTCCTCTACCAGAAGCTCCGTCTCCGGGCGGGGGATGGCAGCGACGGGGGCCACCGCCAGCTCGATGTCATAGAAGTCTGCCCGTCCGATGATGTAGGGCGTGGGCTCGCCGCAGAGTCGCCGCCAGACGAGGTCATGATAGGCTGCCTCCCTGGCAGGCGGCATCTCATCGTGGAGGTGCTGGTAGAGATGGGTTCGGTCGAAGCCAAGGGCATGCTGTAGCAGTAGCTCCGCCTCCAGCCGAGGATTGGAGGTTTCCATGATTTGGAGGCCGGTGAAGTGTTTGGTGGCGCAGCGCAGGGCTTCCGCCGCCGTCACGCCGGAGTCTCTTGGAGACGTTTGGCCTGCTCCTCGGTGGCCAGGACATCGATGATGTCGTCGAGCTCGCCGTCGAGGATGGCGGGCAGGTTGTGGACAGTGAGGCCAACTCGATGGTCGGTCACCCGGTCCTGGGGGAAGTTGTAGGTGCGGACCTTCTCGGACCGTTCGCCGCTTCCCACTTGGGCACGGCGTGCGTCGCCGATCTCCTGGTGCTGGCGCTTTTGCTCCACGTCCAGCAGGCGCGCCCGCAGGACGGTGAGGGCCTTGAGCTTGTTCTTGAGCTGCGAGCGCTCGTCCTGGCAGACGGCAGTAATGCCGGAGGGGATGTGGGTGATGCGAATGGCGGTGGACAGCTTGTTCACGTTCTGGCCGCCATGGCCGCCGGCGCGGAAGACGTCGATGCGCAGGTCGTCCTCGCCGATCTTCAGGTCAACCTCGTCGGCCTCAGGCAGCACGGCCACAGTGGCGGTGGAGGTGTGGATGCGACCGCTGGCCTCAGTGACGGGGATGCGCTGCACCCGATGGGCACCGCCCTCATACTTCAGGCGAGAGTAGGCACCACGGCCTCGCACCTCGCAGATGATCTCCTTGAAGCCGCCGACATCGCTGGGGTGGCTCGACATAACTTCTACAGGCCAGCCGTGACGCTCGGCGTAGCGACTGTACATGCGGAAGAGCTCACCAGCGAAGAGGCCAGCCTCGTCGCCCCCGGCGGCGGCGCGGATCTCAATGATCACCGGCCGCTGGCCGTAGGGGTCCTTGGGCAGGAGAGCAAGGCGAGCCTCCTCCTCCAGGCGCTCGCGCTGCTGGGCGAGCTGGGCCACCTCGTCGCGGGCCATGGCCGCCATCTCCGGGTCGGAGCCCTCGTCAGCCAGCGACTGCGCCTCGGCCAGGGCCGCGTCCACTCGCTTGTACTCCCGATAGAGCGAGACGATGCTCTCCAGGGAGGCGTGCTCCTTGGCCAGGGTCTGGAGCCGCTGGAAATCGGCGGCCACCTCCGGGCGGGCCATCTCCTGCGCCAGCTCCTCGTATCGCCTCTCGATGCCTTCTATCTTTTCCCACATAGCCACTGCCAACATAGATAAAGCCCCGTTGGGGGCTTTCCGCTATCTGGATTATAGCACAGAGGCTCGTGGGCGAGAAAGAGGCGCTATCTGGGCGGCACCCTGGCTAGCGCCGCCGTTGCTTCTTTATGCGATCCAGGCTGGCTCTAGCCGTCGCGGCTTCCGGCGCGCCTAGCTCTTGGAAGATGGCCAGAGCCTGCTCGTAGAGCTGCTCTGCGGCAGCGAGGTCCCCGCTTGCCTCAGCCAGCCCTCCAAGCTGGTGCTTGGATATGGCGATGCCGCTCTTGTCGCCCAGCTCCTCGGCAATGGCCAGGGTCTCCTGGTAGAGTCGTTTGGCCTGGAGGTAGTCGCCGGTGAGCTCGGCGATCCGGGCCAGCTGGTGCTTGGATATGGCGATGCCGCTCTTGTCGCCCAGCTCCTCGTCAATGGTCAGGCTTTCCTGGTAGAGGCGTTTGGCCTGCGGGTAGTCGCCGCTGATCTCGGCGATCATGCCCAGCTGGTGCTTGGTTTTCGCCACGCTGCTCCT
>JALHUG010000131.1 GCA_022866185.1 Dehalococcoidia bacterium | reverse complement strand
GGAAGCGAGGGCCTCCAGACAGCCGCGATTGCCGCAGCCGCAGAGAGGGCCGTCCGGCTCGATAGTCATGTGGCCGAGCTCGCCGGCGACCCCCGTTGCCCCCCGGTAAAGCCTGCCGTCGATGATGAGTCCGCCGCCGATGCCGGTGCTCAGAGGCATGTAGATCAGATGGCGACAGCCGCGGCCCGCCCCGTAGACATGCTCGCCCAGGGCGGCGGCGTTGGCGTCGTTCTCCAGGCGGGCGGGGACGCCCAGCCTCTCCTCTAGATATCGACAGATGGGGACGTCCCGCCAGCCAGGGAGATTGGGGGCGCTAGAGAGCACCCCAGCGTCGATGTCGCAGGGGCCGGGGCAGCATATGCCCACCGCTGCCAGGTCGCCCTGCCCCAGACCCGCCTTCGCCAGCGCCCCCTCCAGAGAGCCGACGATGCGCTCCAGCACCGCGTCCGGCCCTGCTTCAGCATCGGTGGGCCGCCTATCCTCCCCCAGTCGGCGGCCGTCGCCGTGGGCGATGATCGAGAGGATCTTGCTGCCGCCCAGGTCCACCGCCCCCAGGTATTTATTCCCCTCCGGTGGTACTGTCATAGCCCCTCCGAACGCCAATGGGGCCGGTTTGACCGGCCCCATTCCCATTACACCTTCCGCGTCCCAGCGCGCTAGTACATCTCGTGGGGCGGGTGCGGCTGCTCCTTCTTCTCGGGGATCTCCGATACCAGGCAGTTGGTGGTCAGCACCATCCCAGCGATGCTCACAGCGTTCTCCAGGGCGGCCCGACTCACCTTGGCCGGGTCGACGATGCCCCGCTCGATCATGTTGCAGAACTCGTCGCGCTCGGCATCGTAGCCCTCGTCCGCGGGGAGAGTCCGCACCTGGTTGACGATGACCGAGCCATCCTGGCCGGCGTTGGCGGCGATGCGCCGCATGGGCTCCTCCAGAGCGCGCCGCAAGATGCTGACGCCGGTGACCTCGTCGCCCTCCAGCTTCAGCTCGTCCAAGGCCGCCTGAGCGTTGAGGTAGGCCACGCCGCCGCCGGCTACCAGCCCTTCCTCCACAGCGGCGCGAGTAGCCGAGACGGCGTCCTCCACCCGATGCTTCTTCTCCTTGAGCTCCGTCTCGGTGACAGCACCCACCGTGACCACCGCCACCTTGCCCGACAGCTTGCCCAGGCGCTCCTGCAGCTTCTCTCGATCCCAGTCGGAGGTGCTCAGGTCGATGGCCGTCTTCACCGCCTTGGCCCGACCCTCGATGGCCTCAAGGGTGCCCTTGCCCTCGATGATGGTGGTCTCCTCCTTGGCTACCACCACCCGGCGGGCGCGGCCCAGGTCGGCGATGGTCACGGCATCGAGGCGGCGCCCCACCTCCTCGCTGATCACCTCGCCGCCGATAACGACAGCGAGGTCGCCCAGGTTGTCCTTGCGCCGGTCACCGAAGCCCGGCGCCTTGACAGCGCAGACGTTGAGGGTGCCCCGCAGCTTGTTCACCGCCAGGGTGGCCAGGGCCTCGCCATCGCAGTCCTCGCAGATGATCAGCAGGTCCTTGCTGGCTGCCTCCACTATTTTCTCCAGC
>JALHUG010000021.1 GCA_022866185.1 Dehalococcoidia bacterium | reverse complement strand
TGGCCATATCACCCAAGAAAATAAGGCTCGTTCTCGAGCAGTTGCCGGGCAGGAGCGTGACCGAGGTTCTGGCCCGTCTGCGCTACTTGCCGTCGTCTCATGCCAGGGTGGTGGCCAAGCTGGTGCGGTCGGCGGCAGCTAACGCCGAGAACAACTACCAGATAGACCCTCGTTACCTGAAAGTGATCGCCGCCTATGCTGGCGATGCCCCCAGGCTCAAGCGATGGCGGGCACGCCCCCGCGGCCGTGCCGCTCCCATCCTGAAGCGGCACAGCCACGTTACGGTCGTAGTGGAGGAGGCTGAAGGCTAGAATGGGTCAGAAGGTTCATCCGCACGGCTTTCGCATCGGCTATATCTACGGCTGGCAGAGCCGGTGGTTCGCCGGTAAGAATTACACCAAACTGCTGCATGAGGACCTGACTATCCGACGGACCCTTAGTCGAATGCTGACCGACGCCGGCGTGTCCAATGTGGAGATCGACCGTAACGCCAACCAGGTGACGGTGACCATTCACACGGCACGACCGGGCATAGTGATCGGCCGCGGCGGTCAGCGGGTGGACGAGGTGCGCAAGGAGTTGGAGAAGCTGACCGGCCGGCGCATGCGGGTGAACATCGTCGAGATCCGCATGCCGGAGATGGACGCCACCCTGGTGGCCAGGGCGGTGGCAGAGCAGTTGGAGCGGCGAGTGTCCCATCGGCGGGCGATGAAGCAGGCGGCGGTCCGCACTATGCAACGGGGGGTCGAGGGTATCAAGATCAAGGTGGCAGGGCGTCTGGGCGGCAGCGAGATGTCGCGCAAGGACACGGAGATGGTGGGGCGAGTGCCCTTGCATACCCTGAGAGCGGACATTGACTACGGCACCGCCGAGGCCCACACCACCCTCGGTCGCATCGGCGTCAAGGTTTGGATTTATAAGGGCGATATTCTGCCCGAGGTCAAGGAACGACCAGTAGAGGAGGAATCCCCTCGTCCAGCCCGGGGGAGTGAGCATCCATGCTGCAGCCTAAGCGAGTGAAACATCGGAAGACTCATCGAGGCCACCGCCGCGGCAAAGCCAGTGGGGGCAACAGCCTGAACTTCGGCGAGTTCGGCCTCCAGGCCCTGGGACAGACCTGGATGACCGCTCGCCAGATCGAGGCCGCCCGTCGCGCCATCACCCACCACCTTCGTCGTGGCGGCAAGGTGTGGATCTGCATCTTCCCCGACAAGCCGGTCACTAAGAAGCCAGCGGAGACGCGCATGGGTAGCGGCAAGGCTGCCCCCGACCACTGGGTGGCGGTGATCAGGCCGGGGAAGATTCTGTTTGAGATCGCTGGCGTGCGGGAGGATGTGGCACGGGAGGCCATGCGTTTAGCCTCGCACAAGCTGCCCATCCCCACGCGGGTGGTGGTGCGCGAGGCGACGGCCTAGGGGGTGGCGGTGACAAGGGTCAACCGAAAAGCTGATGAGATTCGACGCCTCTCCGATGACGACCTGGTCAAGGAGTTGGAGGAGGTCCGCCGTCGTTTCTTCTCCCTGCGCCTGGGCTGGATAACCCGCCAGGAGTCCAACCACCGGCTGATCAGTCAGATGAAGCGGCGGATCGCTCGCCTGGAGACCATCCATAGGGAGCGGCAGTTGGCCGTCCAGGCAGTCGCCAAGAAGGAGTAGGATGACCAGAATCCGCTACGGTGGCCGGAAGACCCGTGTGGGGGTGGTGGTCAGGGACAAGATGGCGAAGACGGTGGTCGTGGCAGTCGAGGCCTTTAAGCGCCATCGTTTGTACAAGAAGATCATGCGGCGCGTGAAGCGCTACAAGGCTCACGATGAGGAGAACGCCTGCCAGGTGGGCGATAAGGTGCTCATCGTGGAGACACGGCCCCTATCGCGGGACAAGCGCTGGCGGGTGGCCGAGATCCTGGCCACCGCTGCCCTGCCCGAGGAGGAGAGGGCAGTCATCGAGCAGGAAGTGGCTGAGGAGCTGCGGGAGCTGGAGGAGGTAATGGTTGCCGAAGCCCCGCCGCCGGAGGAAGAGGCACCGCCAGCGGTGGAGGAGGTAGTGGCCGAAGAGGAGGTGCCAGCGGCGGCTGAGGAAATCGAGGAGGCACCGCCGGCTGGCGAGGCGGAGCAGCCGCCACCGGAGGAAGAGGCACTGCCAGCGGTGGAGGAGGTAGTGGCCGAAGAGGAGGTAACCGCGGCGGCTGAGGAAATCGAAGAGGCACCGCCGGCTGGCGAGGCAGAGCAGCCGCCGCCGGAGGAGCAGCAATCGCAGGCTGGAGAAGGGGAGCAGCCTCCGGAGGAAGAAACGCAGGAATCATGATCCAGTCGTTCACGCGTCTCAAGGTGGCCGACAACACCGGCGCCCGCCAGATCATGTGCATTCGGGTGTTGGGTGGCACGCGCCGTCGTTATGCCCGCGTGGGCGACGTTTTTGTGGGCACGATCAAGCAGGCGGTTCCCGGCGCTTCGGTGAAGAAGGGCGAGGTGGTCAAAGCGGTGGTGGTGCGGGTGGCCCAGACCTACGGCCGCCCCGATGGCAGCCACATCCGCTTCGATGACAATGCCGCTGTCATCCTGGCTGATAATCTCAATCCCAGGGGCACTCGCATCTTCGGGCCGGTGGCTCGCGAGCTGCGGGAGAAGAACTTCATGAAGATCGTGTCCTTGGCGCCGGAAGTGGTGTAGCCATGCCCAAGATCAGGCGTGAAGACACAGTGCTGGTCATCAAGGGCAAGGAGCGGGGCAAGACGGGCGTGGTCCGCCAGGTGATAACAGGCAAGAGCCGGCTTATCGTTGCCGGTGTGAACATGGTGAAACGTCACATGCGACCGCGCGCCGAGCGGCCCGGAGGGATCATCGAAAGGGAAGGATCCATCCACGTGTCCAACGTCATGATCATCTGCAAGAGCTGCAACAAACCAACGCGGGTGGGCTTCCGTTTCCGTGAGAGCGGCAGCAAGGTGCGCTTCTGCCGCCATTGCGATCAGCCCTTGGACTAGGGAGCGATGGTGATGGCATCCAGGCTCAAGGAGAGATACCGAAAGGAAGTGGTGCCGGCCCTGGTAAAGGAGTTCGGCTACCAAAACGTGATGCAGGCGCCCCGCTTGGAGAAGATCGTGTTGAATGTGGGCCTGGGAGAGGCCCTCCAGAACCCGAAGGCTCTGGACTCGACGGTCGAAGACGTGGCCGCCATCACCGGCCAGAGGTCGGTGATCACCCATGCCAAGAGGTCCATCGCCGCCTTTAAGATACGGAAGGGGATGTCTATCGGCGTCACGGTGACGGTGCGGGGCGACCGCATGTACGAGCTGTTCGACCGTATGGTGAATGCCGCCCTGCCCCGCATTCGCGACTTTCAGGGGGTTTCGCCCTACTCCTTCGATGGCCGCGGCAACTACAGCCTGGGCATCAAGGAGCAGTTGATCTTTCCCGAGGTGGAGTACGATAAGATCGACCGCATTCGCGGCTTTCAGGTGACGGTGGTAACCACCGCTGGGAGCGATGAGGAAGGCAAGCGGCTGCTGGAGCTCTTGGGCATGCCATTCGCTCGCAGCTGAGCCTGCTTGGCGGCAGGCAGGGCAAGGAGGAAGCGTTGACCCGTAAGGCCCTTTACTATAAGACCTTCTACAAGGAACCGAAGTACAAGGTGCGGCAGAAGAACCGCTGTCGGCTCTGCGGGCGCCCGCGGGCCTACATGCGCCTGTTTGCTCTATGCCGCATATGCTTCCGCCAGCTAGCATTGGAGGGCAAATTGCCCGGGGTCAAGAAATCCAGTTGGTAGGGAGTGATACATATGCTGACTGACCCCATTGCCGATTTGCTCACGCGCATTCGCAATGCCTTGGTGGCCGGGCATGAGTCTGTTCAGGCACCAGCCTCCAAGACAAAGATCGCTATCGCTACGGTGCTCAGGAGAGAGGGCTTTATCAAGAACTTCGATATAGTGCACGACGGCGTCAAGAGGACCATGCGCATCGACCTAGCTTACAGCGGCAGGAAGCAGCCCACAATCAGCGGTCTGCGGCGGGTAAGCAAGCCCGGCCTGAGGGTGTATGTGCAGAAGCGGGAGATCCCCCGCGTCTACGGCGGCCTGGGCATCGCCATCCTCTCCACGCCTCAGGGAGTAATGACCGGACAGGAGGCCTGGCGCCGGCAAGTGGGCGGCGAGGTCCTCTGCTACGTGTGGTAAGGGAGTGGAGGCAATGTCTCGCGTAGGCCGACAGCCGATAGCCGTTCCCTCAGTGGTGAAGGTGCAGATCGAGGGTGACCGAGTCACCGTGACTGGCCCCAAGGGGGAGCTCAGCCGCCAGTTTCATCATGACATTGGCATTCGTCTGGATGATGGCCAGCTCCTGGTCAGCAGGCCCAGCGACCGGCCCCAGCATCGCTCGCTGCATGGCCTCACTCGCAGTCTGCTGGCCAACATGGTCACTGGCGTCAACGAAGGCTTCAGCAAGGCACTGGAACTGCACGGTGTGGGCTATCGAGCCCAGATGCAGGGGCAGAAGCTGGTGCTCCAGGTGGGCTACTCGCAGCCGGTGGAAATGGCGCCGCCGCCTGGGATCATCCTGACGGTGGAGGGCACCAATCGGGTGTTGGTGCAGGGCATAGACAGAGAACTGGTGGGCCAGGTGGCGGCCAATATTCGTTCTGTGCGCTCGCCCGATCCCTATAAGGGCAAGGGCATCCGTTATCAGGGCGAGAGGGTCCGCCACAAGGCAGGCAAGGCTGGCAAGGCCACCAAGCGATAGTCATGAAGGCTAAGAAGACAGCGCGAGCAGCTCGAGTACGTCGCCATCGGCGGGTGCGCCGGAAGGTGGTGGGCACCCCCCAGAGGCCACGTTTGTGCGTCTTTCGCAGCCTCAATCACATCTATGCTCAGGTGATCGATGATCAGGACGGCCACACCTTGGTAGCTGCCTCTGACCTGGAACCGGACATCCGTCAGCAGGTCAACGGCAAGCGCAAGACAGAGGTGGCCAAACTTGTAGGCCAGCGATTGGCCGAGCGCGCCATGGAGAAGGGGATCGGGACGGCGGTGTTCGACCGTGGCGGCTACAAGTTTCAAGGTCGCGTCAAGGCCCTGGCCGATGCCGCTCGCCAGGGCGGGCTCGTGTTCTAGGGATGTGAAGAGATGTCTAATCCCAGGAAATACATAGCCACTGTCGACAGGATAGACTACCTGGAGCTGGAGTTGGCCGAGAAGGTGGTGTTCATTAACCGCGTGGCCAAGTTGGTCAAGGGTGGGCGCCGCTTTCACTTCACCGCCGTGGTGGTGGTAGGCGACGGCCAGGGTCATGTAGGGGCAGCCCTAGGCAAGGCCAAGGAGGTGCCCGAAGCCATCCGTAAGGCCACCACCATAGCCCGCAAGAACCTGATAAGGGCCCCCATGAAGGGCACGACCATCCCCCATGAGGTGCAGGCCTGCTTTAGCGCTGCCAAGGTGTTCATCAAGCCGGCGCCGCCGGGCACCGGCCTCATAGCTGGCGGGGGCGTGCGAGCGGTCCTGCAGATGGCGGGCATTAAGGATGTGGTGGCCAAGTCCCTGGGCAGCGCCAACGCGGTCAACGTGGTCAAGGCCACCATGCTTGCTCTTTCTCGGATGAGGGATGTCGAGACAACGGTGACCAAGCGCCATGCCTTGGCTACCGTCGAGGTGTAGTGAGCGATGGCCAAGCTTAAGATCACCTGGCGGAAGAGCGCCATCGGCTACGCGTCAAACCAGCGACGGACTATCCGCGCTTTGGGGCTGCACCGCTTGGGCCAAGCGGTGCAACATAGCGATTCGCCAGTTGTGCGTGGTATGATACTCAAGGTTCGCCATCTGGTAGAGGTGGAAGAGGTAGGCGAGTAGGGATGCAAACCCACGAATTAAGACCCCCCAAGGGTGCGCGTCACAAGCGAAAGCGAGTGGGCCGTGGCAATGCCAGCGGCCATGGTACCTATTCGGGGCGCGGCTCGAAGGGACAGAAGGCGCGCTCCGGCGCCGGGATTCGCCTGGGCTTCGAGGGTGGCCAGACGCCTCTCGTCAAGCGTCTGCCCCGATTGCGGGGTTTCACCAACATCTTCCGGGTGGAGTATGCGCCTGTGAACGTGAAGCAGTTGGAGCGCTTTGAGGCGGGCACAGAGGTAACGCCTCAACTCCTGCGCGAGGTGGGAATCATCAAGAATTTGAGGCAGCCGGTGAAGGTTCTGGGCGAGGGCGAGATAACCAAGGCCCTGACCGTACGGGCCCACGGGTTCTCGGCGATGGCCAAAGAGAAGATCGAGGCGGCCGGAGGAAGCATCGAGGAGGTAGCTCGTGTCACGAGCGCCCACCGTCGCTAGGCCGCGGCTTCTCCAGGCCGTCATCGACGCCTTCCAGCAGGCGGAAGTCCGCCGGAAGATCGTATTCACCCTGGCATTGCTGGTGGTGTTCCGCTTTACGGCCAACATGCCGGTCCCAGGCGTCGACACAGCTGCCTTGTCGGATATTTTCGAGAAGAATGCCGTCCTCGGCTTTCTGAACATCTTCAGTGGGGGTGCCCTGCGGAACATGAGCATCGCTGCCCTGGGCGTTTACCCCTACGTGACCGCCTCCATCGTCATGCAGCTACTCGTTCCCATGGTGCCCCAGCTTCAGGCTTTGACCAAGGAAGGGGAGCAGGGCCGTCGCCAGATCCAGATCTACACCCACTGGCTGACAATACCCATGTGCATTGTCCAAGGCTACGGCCAGCTCGTTCTTATCAGCAATCAGGGTGGTTTCGGGGAAGCGACGAAGATCGGCCTTACCGGCGACGCTCTGCTGCCCACCCTTTCCATGATCACCACCCTGACCGCCGGCAGCATGTTCCTGGTCTGGATAGGCGAGCTGATCAGCGAGAATGGGATAGGCAACGGCATATCGGTCCTTATCTTCGCTGGCATCGTCGCCAACATACCGCGGATGCTCTGGACCGAGGTCTATGTCTCGACCGCCATGACGGGCATTGTGATGCTGGTTGTGTTCATCATCTTCATCCTGGCGGTCATCGTCTTCTTCCAGGAAGCACAGAGGCGCATCCCGGTTCAGTACTCCCGCAGCCTGTTCCGAGGCGGGCGGATGTACCGCCAGTCGGGCCAGACCCACATCCCCCTGCGGGTGAACTCGGCAGGGATGATCCCCCTCATCTTCGCCTTTTCCATCGTCATCTTCCCGCCCTACGCTGCCAGCATGCTCGAGACATCGAACACCGCCTGGGTAGCCAACCTGGCGGGCAAGATTCATGGTGTCTTCGACCCCTCAAACTGGGGCTATTGGGTCTTTCTTTTTATTCTGGTGGTGATCTTTGCCTTCTTCTACACGATGGTTATCTTCCAGCAGCAGAACCTGGCGGAGAACCTGCAGCGGCAGGGGGGCTTCATTCCCGGAATCCGGCCGGGGCGCTCTACGGCGGAGTACATCACGCGGGTGCTCATTCGCATCACCTGGGCTGGCGCTCTCTTTCTCGGCTTTGTTGCGGTGATACCCTACGTTGCCTCTGCCCTCACGGGGAACCAATCCCTTAGTCTAGGCCGCGGCGGGGGATTATCCCTGGGCATTACCAGTTCCGGGTTGATTATCGTGGTTGGCGTGGTGCTGGACACCATGCGTCAGTTAGAGGCCCAACTGCTGATGCGTCAGTACGAGGGCTTCATCCGCTAGGAGGGACAAAGACCATTGGACGTTATCCTCTTTGGCGCTCCAGGCGCAGGTAAGGGAACCCAGGCAGCAATTCTGGCCGAAAAGACTGGTTTGGTACACATCACGACAGGGGAACTGTTCAGAGAGGCGATCAGACAGGAGACGGAGCTGGGGAAGCAGGCCAAGCCCTACTACGATGGGGGCCAGTTGGTGCCCGATCGCTTGACGATCGCCATGCTGCTGGAGCGTCTGTCCCAGAGCGATTGTGCTCGTGGCGCTATCTTGGATGGCTTCCCCCGCACGCTGGAGCAGGCGACCGCTCTGGATGAGGCCCTGGCTCAGGAGGGCAAGGCAATCGACAAGGTTATCTACATCCAGGTGCCGGAGAACGAGCTGTTGGGCCGTCTCTCTGGCCGCTGGAACTGCCGCCAGTGCAGCAGCGTCTATCACGAGCGCTTCCAGCCGCCGCGCCAGGCCGGTCGCTGCGACCAGTGCAGCGGCGAGCTGTACCAGCGAGACGACGACAAGCCGGAGACGGTGCGAAGGCGACTGGAGGTCTATGCCCAGCAGACGGCGCCCCTCATCGATTACTACCGGGCCAAGGGCAAGCTGGTGGAGATAGACGGCGGTAAGTCGGTGGAAGAGGTCGCCAAGGGCTTACTGGCGGCTGTGGAAGGCTCCTAGGGAGGATCCCACGAGAGTCTATGCCTATCGAACTGAAGGGGCCCGAGGAGATAGCCCTGATGCGCCAGGCGGGCCGGGCTGTGGCGGAGGTCTTGGCTATCCTGCGGCAGGAGATTCGGCCGGGGCTGATGCTTAAGAAGCTGGATGACATCGTGCGGCGGGAGTTCGCCAAAAGAAAGGTGGTTCCCACCTTCCTGCACTATAACGGCTATCCGGCGCGCGTTTGCGTTTCTGTGAACGACGAGGTGGTGCATGGCATACCCGATGGGCGCGTCCTTCAGGAGGGCGACATCGTGAGCATCGATCTGGGGGCCACCCACAAGGGTTTTGTGGGCGATGCCGCCATCACTGTGGGCGTGGGGATGATAAGCCCCGAGGCCGAGCGCCTCGTGCGGGTAACGGAGGAGGCGCTCTGGCAGGGCATCAAGGCAGCGAAGGCTGGCGCTCGTCTGGGGCAGATTTCGGCCGCTATTCAGGCCCACGCCGAAGGGAACGGCTTCGCTGTCGTGCGGGAGTACGTGGGCCACGGCGTCGGTCGCAGTATGCACGAGGATCCCCAGGTGCCCAACTTCGGTCCGCCCGACCGGGGGCCGCTGCTGGAGAAGGGCATGACCCTGGCCTTGGAGCCGATGGTCACCGCTGGCGATTGGCAAACCAAAAGAGATTCCGAC
>JALHUG010000020.1 GCA_022866185.1 Dehalococcoidia bacterium | reverse complement strand
CTCCGGGCCGAAGATCTCGGTGACGCGGCCGCGCGGGATGCCACCCACCCCCAGGGCCATGTCCAGGGCGAGGGAGCCGGTGGGCACCACCTCCACTGCAAGACGGTGGGAGATCTGCCCCAGGCGCATGATAGCCCCCCGTCCAAACTGCTTCTCGATCTGACCTATCGCCAGGTCTAAGGCCCGAAGCTTATCATCCGTACTCGTGCTGCCTTCCTCCTTGCCGATATCTGCCAAGCCGTGATCGGCGGGCGGATCATAGCATGGGGCAGGGGACAAGACAAGGGGCGATTGGCACTCTCAGGAACGCGGCAGGGCTTGCCCGGGGTTGTGGGAGGCGTTGGCCTAGGTCAGGGCTCGCTGAGCCGCCTGGGCGATGAACTCGAGGAGGATCATCGCCACAAAGGGGCTGAAGTCCATCATTCCAAAGCTGGGGAGGACGCTGCGCAGGGGCGCCAGAATGGGCTCGGTGATCTCGTGCAGAGCGGCCACAAACGGATTGCGCGGATCGATGGAAAAGGCCAGAGAAACCCAGGAGAGGATGACTCTCAGCAAGATGGCAGCCATCAAGATCCACGTCAGGATCTGGACAAACAGGGCAAGAGTTTCGATCCTTAGCCCCCTAGCTGCTTGGCCTTCTCGTAGGCGGCCATGATCGCCTCGGCAAAGGCAGCGCGAATGCCGGCCTGCTCCAGGGCGAGCAGCCCCTCAGCGGTGGTGCCGCCCGGCGAGGTGACCATGTTGCGCAGGTCAGCCGGGTGCTTGCCGCTGGCCTGGGCATAGCGGGCCGAGCCCAGCAGCGTCTGGATGACGATGGGGGTGGCCATGTCGCGCCGCATGCCGATGTGGACGGCGGCATCGATCAGGGCCTCCATCACCAGGAAGATGAAGGCCGGCCCGCTGCCGCTGATGGCGGTGGCCATGTTGATGTATTTCTCGTCCTCTACGTATATCTCCTGGCCCAGAGCGCCCAGAACCTCCTGCACCGACCGGCGACGCTGCGGGCTTACGGCCTCCGTGGCCGTCCAGACGGTCATGCCCTCGCCGATCTGGGCGGGGGTGTTGGGCATGGCCCGCACGATGGCCTCGTGGCCGAGGCGGTCGCGGATGGTGGTGGTGCTGATGCCAGCCATGATGGACAGGACCGTCTGGGAGGCCTTGAGGCGGCTGTGCATCCCCTTGGCTGCTGCGGGAAAGTCCTGGGGCTTCATCGCCAGCACGACGATGTCGCTGCCTGTGATGGCCGCAGCGCTGCTGTCCACGGCCTTGATCCTGTAGGTGCGCTCGAGGTGGCGACGGCGGCGGGCGGCGATGTCGCAGACGGCGATATCGGCCGCCTGGACGATGCCCTTGTTCAGGAGGGCGCCAATGATGGCCTCGCCCATGACGCCGCCGCCGATGAAAGTCAGCTTCATCTCACACATCCCTTCGACTTCGCTCAGGATGTACCCTCTCGCCGAAGATCGCGCGGCCAATGCGCACCATGGTGGCTCCTTCCTCGATGGCCACCTCGAAGTCGTCGCTCATGCCCATCGAGAGCTCGGCCAGGCCCAGGGCGTCGCGCAGTCGCCGCAGCTCGCGAAAGACGGGCCGCACCTCCTCGGGGTCGCTGACCAGGGGGGCAACCGTCGTCAGGCCGCGCACGTCGAGGTGAGGCAGGCGGGCGATGGATTCGGCGACCAGTGGCACCTCCTGGGGGGAGAAGCCGAACTTGCTGGCCTCGCCGGCCACGTTCACCTCCAGCAGGACGGGGATAGACCGCCCGGCGTGACGGCTGAGCACCTCGGCCAGACGCAGCGAATCCATGCTCTGGATTATATCAAAGAGTTCAAGGGCTGTCTTTGCCTTGTTGGTTTGAAGGTGGCCCACCATGTGCCAGGTGAGGGGCAGGTGACGCAGGGCGGGGATCTTGGCGGCCGCTTCCTGCACGCGGTTCTCGCCGACGTGGGCGATGCCGGCGGCTGCCGCCTCTTCGATGGCCTGGGCGGGGAAGGACTTGCTCACGGCCACGATGGTGACCTCGGCGGGGGAGCGGCCGGCGCGCTCTGTCGCTCGCGCCACTCGCTGGCGCACGAGGGCCAGTCTCTCGGCGATGGTGGTGCCAGGCATCGGCCTACGCTCCGGGAGGGCGAATGCGGTGGCTCTCCCACCAGGAGAGGACGGCGATGACGGCGGCGATGGCGAGGATGGCCAGCAGGGCGAAGGCAGGGTGGATGGTGTACAGGACAAAGACGCCGAACACGGCCAGGAGGACAGCCAGGAGAGCGAGCAAGGGCCAGAAGAGGATGCCATAGACGATGCGGCTGAGCGTCCAGAACTCGCTCCAGAGGGAGGGCGGCTTCGGTGGCTGGTACATGGCTGCGGGCGGGCCTCCAGGCACATGGTATCGCGCGGGTTGGGTGGGGGGAAGGGGGGAGAAGCGATCGTAGGGGTCGATGGCCATCGACCCCTACCCGAGGGCCCATAGGACAACGCAGGGCTGAAGCCCTGCAGCTACGACCGCATGTGCCCGCTGCCCTGTAGCTGCAGGCCTTCAGGTCTGCCTGGGGAGGGGGGTGAGGGCTGGGGGCGTCGCGGGCCGCGGCGGGAGGTTCTGGCTCTGCACTATGGACAGCAGCTCCGCGCCCGCGGGCAGGAGTTCCTCCTTGATCTCGTGCACCAGCCCGTACTTGACTGCCTGCTCGGGATTGAGAGTTGTCCTGCTCAGCATGTCTTTGGCTACCTGTTTTTCTGATCTGCCAGTGGTAGCCGCGATCACCCCGGCTATGTTCTCGATGTCGATTCTGAGACCCTTGAGACGCTCCTCGAGCTGCTTTTCCTCCAGGTTGGCAGCCTGCGGAAAGTTGGTCTGAACCCCGTGCAGGAGAAACCTCGCGTGCGGCACGCTGAATCTCCGGCCGCCGGCGCAGAACAGGACGACGCTGATCGAGTCCACGCTGCCAAAGTTGTGCGTGACGAGTCGGGCCGGGACGCCCTTCAGGAAGTTGTATGCTGAAAGCCCGTGGAACACGGAGCCTCCCGGCGACGATATGAGCAAAACGATCTCGCTCACGCCCTGGGCCAGCTTCTGCTCAACGGCACCCATGAGCGCGTTGACGGAGGCCTGGTCCACGCCGGCAAAGAATTTGATGTACGCTGTATTCTGCGCCATGTCGGTCACCCCCGGGTTGCCCTGATTCGAGCGTCTGGCCAGCCCGCAAAAGCATGGAGTGCCGGTGGGGAGGCACATGCCGCTCGTCTACATGATAAGGCATCGCCTTTAGGTATCCTTCTCGCGGCGGGCGAGTCGTAGGGGTCGATGGCCATCGACCCCTACCCGGCGGCTGCTACCCACATTTCGTGTAGCCGCAGGCGCGGCAGACGAGGCAGCCCTCCTGGTAGATCAGCACGGCGCCGCAGTCGGGGCAGCCCAGGCCGGAGCTCTCCGGCGTCACCGGCAGGCCGTTGTCGTCCTGCTTGAGCACGGGGTTGTGGCTGTTGGGCGCTGCACCCGCCACGAACTTCAGCTCCAGCCAGCGGAAGATATAGTCCACCAGCGAGGTCGCCCAGGGGATGTCGCGGTTGTTGGTGCGGCCGTAGGGCTCGAAGCGGGTGGTCCTCAGCTTGCGGGTGATGTCCTCGAGGGGCACGCCGTACTGCATGGAGATCGATGTCAGCAGGGCCATGGCGTCCATCAGGCCGGAGACCGTCGAGCCCTCCTTGGCGATCTTGACGAATATCTCGCCCGGGCGGCCGTCGTCGTACAGGCCGACGGTCAGGTAGCCCTCCTGCTCGCCGACGGCGAACTTGTGGGTGATGGACTGGCGCTCGTCG
>JALHUG010000130.1 GCA_022866185.1 Dehalococcoidia bacterium | reverse complement strand
TGACCCACCAGGCTTCTGTCCCCGGACGCTGGGCCACGTCCAACCGATCCTTGGCTACATCAATGCCGACGTAGATGTGGATGGGACTCACAGTCTCCTCCTCTCTGAGACTTCCCTGCTCTGGCCCAGCCTTGCACGATGCGGGCTCTTCGACCCCAACAACTGTTCGGGCTCTGGCAGGCGGGAGAGACGTGACGACCCTGCTGAGCAACGGTCTTGCCAGACCCAGGGTGACAACGGTCTATCACGTCTCCTTCCCAGGAGTAAGATACAAGGGTGACAGCAACGCCTCTTCTGAGCCGCTCATGGTGAGCCTGTCGAACCATGGCGGCCGCTCCTCCTTCGACAAGCTCAGGATGAGCGGAAGGAAGCAACCTCAGGGTGAGCGGGCGAGGGCGTCTTACCGCGTCATCTTGCGGGTGAAGGTGACCAGGAAGAGGGTGATGAGGCCACGACGTGGCGCGGCGAGTTGTGGACTGGACGGGGGCGGCGGCGCCAAGCACCGGGCGGGGACGGCCGGCCCTCGTGGCTCGAATCGAGGAAACCTTTTGGGGGCGACCGCGTTGTATATGGGAGTGACGCTGGAGCACCCACTGGCACCCCAGGGTGCAACGTAGGGCGTGCGTCGGCAGCGCGATCGTGGTAAGATAAACATAGTCGTAGGGCAGCGCCAAAGCGTGGCCCTCGTCTGTTTAGGCATTGCGGACGCAAGAGCGTTGTGGTAGCATGCGCGAAGGCTTGACGGGCCGGGGTTGAGCGGCGCGGAGGTGTAGCGATTACCACCGTCGACCAGGCGTCGTTCGATCGGGCGCTGGCACTCATTGTGGACCTGAAGCGCGCAGGGCGGGTGTTTCTCGCGTTTAAACCCCCCTTCGGGGCAACGTTTGAGATCAACAAGGATGTGCTTTCGCGGGCGCTCGCGGACGCCGGCCTCGCTGAGGACGACTTTAGGCGCGCTTCTTCGGAAATCGGAGGAATGATCCTGACCACCCTTCAGGAAGCGAAAGAAGCGTTTCTACGACATGAGACGGAGGATATTGCTGACCCGCAAGAGAGGGAAGACAAAAAGGCCACGCTCGAGCGGCGGCTCGAATCCGCGGGGGCCCTCATTGATGACACTGTGGCGCGACGCTACCGGCTAAAGATGACTAGTAAGGCTCCCGCGTTCGCATCGGTCGATTGGGATCTCAAGATTAAGACGTTCGACGGCAAGGTCGGAGAACTACGACTCCCTTACGCCACGGTCAAGATTAGCTTCCAACGACATTTCGAACTGGAGCCCGAGACGCTGTTCAGCAGGAACATGTTCGACTCGGTGCAGATCAACATGACCGGGGATGAGGTGGAATACCTGCTGCGCGAATTCGAGCTCATGCGCAGCAAGCTGAAGGAATTGGAGGAGAACCGACCGTGATGGTAGAAGCCGATTGGCTTCTGAGATGGGGCGGACCGGAGACGGCCTGCTTTCGGCAGGCTGCCGAAGACTATCGTAAACGGGTTCGACAGGTCTCGCAACAAGCATCTGGCGTAAGGGTAGTGGAAGGAAGGGTGGACCTGGAGCAACGCGATGGCGCTGTTTGGGTGTCGGAGGACGGCACCGTCCACATTGGCTGGTCGAGGCTAGGGCCCGCGCCTCAGCTGTTCACCCACAGGGGTAGGGAATTCGTGGCCGTCAGGCGCCAGGGGAACGTGCTAGAGATCTATGAGCTGGGTGGCTAGTTTACTTTCCGGCCTAGGGAAGCTTCTCCCTATTCGCATCCGCTGGGGGCGCCAAACCGCCAAACGCATTCTGAGAACCGAGACCGACACCTTTCCTGAGTGCCAGTTGCACGTCGAAGAACAGGAGCGTCCCTTGTCCCTGCCCACGAAGAAAGTCGTGATCCACAAGCGCCCCGATGGCGAGATAACTATAAAACACCTCTTCGACTAGCCCCGACTAGCTCGCCACGCGTTGTTCCTTCACCCCAGGTTATTCGGCCCGAGCTTTGCGTTTGTGCTCCCCCGCCAGGGCCAGCACTAGGTTCACCAGCGTCCGCGTGGGGATGCCCGTCGCTCCCTTCACCCAGGCGCCCTTGTCCTTATCCGCCGTGTCGGTGCCGGCCATGTCCAGGTGCACCCAGGGGGTGTCCCCCACGAACTCGGCCAGGAAGAGGGCGGCGCTGATCG
>JALHUG010000129.1 GCA_022866185.1 Dehalococcoidia bacterium | reverse complement strand
TGATCATCACCCCCAGGACGTACTCGCCGATGGGGGTGACGTGAATGCCGCTGGCGGTGGTGACGACGATATCGCTGCGCAGGACCTCCCGGTCTACCAGGCGGTCGGCGCCAGCGCTGGAGAGCTGTATCCATTTGAGGCGGGACGCCCGCGACAGGAGGTCAGAAGGCATGGTGGAGAGGGAGAACAGGACCTCGGCTTCGGCCAGGGCCTCATCCAGGCCGCGTCGGGCATCCTCCTCGCTCTCTTCCGGCACCTGCGCCAGCTCGCTGGAGCGACGCCAGATGGGTCTACCTCGCCGGAAGAGCCGACGCTGTGCGGGGCTGAGGACAGACACCCGCAGCCGCGAGTCGACCTGCCGGATGCGCTCCACCAGCTCGTGGTCCAGACCAAACGTTATGAGCACATTGACGTCGGCCATGACCTCACTCCTATCGTATCAGCACGTAGGCCCGCTATCAAGGATTGTGGTCAATCCCCGCCAGACGCGGGAGTTCGCCAGGGCCAGGGGAGGCTGCACTGCATCGACCGCAGCCATTGGGACGGACATCTTGAAAGTCGCCACCCATGATCTCACGCCTGTCTTGAAACACCACAGGCTTTGGCCAGCGGCCTTTCGTTTGGCCTTCACCCGCCAGTTGCCGGCGTAGTGCTTCTACGGGTCAAAGACCCACTGGGTGCCACCCGCCTCGGTGACCAGAATGAGGACTGAGGTGAATCTACCGAGCTGTATGGGATCGCTGACTTCAGGCCTGCCCGGCACAAATATCTGCCACTCCCCATTGGGAGCAAGAACATACAAGGCTGCGAACCGGCCGCTAATGCCTTGAGTTGCTGACTCCACATCCTTGGGCTCACCAGCGTAGCAGACGCTATTCCATCCTTGAACGAGAGGCATGACAGCCGGCGGCGAGCCCGAGGGTTGCTGCGGCCAGGCAGCGCCGCTAGCCAGGAGAAGGAACAAAGGCTCATAAGGGCTGAGTGTTGCTATGGTGCCGACATCCGATTTGGCCGGAAACAATTTGTCGAAGCCCGTGGCCTCCAAGCGATAGGCAGCGAGAACGTCCTGGCTGATGTTGGCCAGGGCGCATTGGATGTTCTGGCTGGGGCCGAGATAGCAGACATGGTTCCAGCCGCTCACCAGGTTTGCCGGGGTGGGGGTTGCTGTGGGCGTGGGTTTGGCTGTGGGCGTAGCTGTAGGCGTGGGTTTGGGCGTGGCTATGGGTGTGGCTTTATCCGTGGGTGAGGGCATGACCGTGGGCGTGGGCGTCGGAGTCGGCGTAGGCGTAGGCGTAGGCGTGGGCGTGGGCGTGGCGGGGATGGCGGCCGTCCAATCCAAGGTGCCCGAGTCGCACGCGGGGTCGGTCATGACCAATCTGAAGGTGCCCTGGGCGCTGCCGTCGGGGAGGAAGTCGCCCGTCACCCTGGTGGGGGGGGGAGGGAGTTCCAAATCAAAAGGGAGTGCCCCCTCAAAGTGGTCATCGACGATCATAATCGGGTCCGCAGGGGGCGAAGGGGGCCAAGAGAACGCGTCCTGCGTGTACCCAGGGCCGCAGCGGACCTGGGTGACGACGAGGTTCAGCACTCGGTTCCCAGCCGCTGACACGTCGAAGTCGATGCTCCCGGCGCCCGTGACGCTGCCAGAGTAGTGGGCCCCGGCGATCGGCTGGGCCGAGGCGTGGGGCTTCGGCAGTAGGGGTATCAGGCCAGCAACGGCAGCCACCGCCATGCCAGCCAAAGCGAATGATACCCAATGCTGGGCCCGCATGTGCTTCCCCCCCCTCGTTCCGCAACCTAAGACGTGCGGGCCATGCTATCGTTACGCTATTCGGCGGCGAAAGATGACCAAATACATGATAGCAGCAACATCGTGCCTAGCCAATGCCGCCGACCAGCAGCCGGCCTCTCAGGGAGCCGGCCTTCGGACGGTGAATGCCTTCGACTCCGCTAGATCGCCAGCTTGTCGGCCACCAGCTCGCGGTGGTAGTCGGCGTCGCCCCACATCAGCTCCATCCACTTCTGGCGGCGGAAGTAGAGCTCGATCTTATAGTCCTTGGTGAAGCCGATGCCGCCGTGGATCTGCTGGCCATGGGCCACCACCCGCCGAGCGGCCTCGTTGCACCAAGCTTTGGCCATGCTCACCAGCATCTCAGCGTCCGGCTCGTTCTCCTGGAGAGCCCAGGCCGCCTTGTAGGTGATGAAGCGGGAGCCGTCCACATCGATGATCATATCGGCGAACTTGTGCTGGATGGCCTGGAAGCTGCCGATGGGCCGCCCGAACTGTATTCGCTGCTTGGCGTATTCCAGGGTGATATCGAAGTCCATTTGGGCCAGGCCCACCATGTAGGCGCAGGCGGCCACCGCGGCCTTACTCTTCACGCCCCGGATGATCGGCCAACCCTTGTCCACCTCACCCAGAACATTGGCCTTGGGCACCCGCACCTCGTTGAAGGCCACCTCGCACTGCTTGTCAGCGGCGATGGTCTTGAGGGCGGTGAACTGAATACCAGCGCTCTTGCTGTCCACCAGGAAGAGGGTAATGCCATCCTCCGGGTTTGCACTCTCCTTGGTGCGGGCGGCCACCAGCATGCAGTCGCTCACATGGGCGTCAGGCACGAACAGCTTGGTGCCGCTGAGGACGAAAGAGTCGCCCTCGGCCCTGGCCGGCATGGCAACGCCGTCGGCGTCCCACCTAGCGCTGGGCTCGGTGAGGGCCAGGGTCATGATCAGCTCACCCGCGGCGATCTTGGGCAAGAACGCCTGCTTCTGCTCTTCCGTGCCCGCCTGCAGGATTGGGATTGCACCCAGAACCACGGTGGAGAT
Organism: Dehalococcoidia bacterium; assembly: GCA_022866185.1. Lineage (GTDB taxonomy): Bacteria > Chloroflexota > Dehalococcoidia > SM23-28-2 > SM23-28-2 > SM23-28-2. The sequence goes on along the minus strand of JALHUG010000129.1, from coordinate 12,216 downwards.
GAAGGGGCCAGGCACAAGGGCCCGGCCGAACTCCTCCAGCAGCACGATCAGGTCGGTGAAGGTCATGCCAGTGCCGCCGTACTGCTGGGGGATGATCATGCCCTGCCAGCCCTGGGCGGCCATCATCCGCCAGAACTCCGGCTTGTAGCCCCTCTCGTCCTCCTCCATCTCCCGCACGCGGGTTTCCGGGCACTCCTTCTCCAGGAAGTCGCGGACGAAACCCTTGAGCAGTTCTTGCTCTTCAGAAAGGCCTAGGTCCATGGCTCAACCCTCTTTCCTTACCCTCGCGGCAACCCCAGGCCGCGCATGGCGATGATGTTGCGCTGGATCTCGCTCGAGCCGCCGCCCACCACCATGGCGATGGCGTACATGTACGACTTCTGGAAGCGCCCCATCAACTGCGTCCACTTGGAATCCTTGTGCAGTTGCCCGTACAGGCCCAGGATCTCGAGGCCGGTATTGGCCACCCGTACGTCCAGCTCCGTGTTGTACAGCTTGCACACCGCCGCCTCAATGCTCCCCGGCTCCATCCGCGCCTGCAGAGACACCACCCGGTAGACCATGTACTTGCCCACCTCTATCTCGATGGCCATCTCCGCCAGCTTGTGCCGCACGAGCGGGCTAGCCAGGAGGCTCTTGCCTTTGACCCTTGTCTCCCTACAGTAACCAACGAGGTCATCCAGGGCACGCTTGGCCATGGAAACGGCCATCGCCACCAGGCTGGAGCGCTCGAAGTCCAGGGTCATGGCAGCGATGTACCAGCCCTGGTTCTCCTGGCCCAAGAGGGCGCTCTTGGGGACGCGCACGTCCTCGAAGAACACCTGGTTGAAGCTGTGAACGTTGGCCATGTTCATGACGGGCTGGACGGTGATCCCCGGCGATTTCATGTCCACCAGGAAGAAGCTGATGCCCTTGTGCTTGGGCGCCGCCGGGTCGGTGCGGGCCAGGAGGATGCACCAGTCGGAGCGATGGGCGTTGCTAGTCCAGGTCTTGTCCCCGTTGATGACGTAGTCGTCGCCGTCTTTCACAGCGCGTGTTTTGAGCGAAGCCAGGTCGGAGCCCGCCTCCGGCTCGGAGTAGCCCTGGCACCACACCGTTTCGCCGGCGGTGACGGGCGGCAGATGCTGTCTCTTCTGCTCCTCGGTGCCAAAGAAGAGAATGGCCGGCCCGATGTAGCCCACGGACTGTACGATGGAGCCGATGGGCGCTCGCTGATAGCCCATCTCCTCGTTATAGGCTAGCTGCAGGGCAGGGGAGGCCTCCATGCCGCCGTACTCCTTGGGCCAGGCGGGCGCCACCCATCCCTTCTCGGCCAACTTCCTGACGAAGGCAAGCCCTTGCTTCCACTCCTCCACTTCTTCCTCCAGGAAGACGCCTTCCCAGTTGGGCGGAACGTTCTCCCTCAGCCAGCTTCGTAGCTCCTGACGGAATGCTTCCTCTTCTGGCGTAAAGCGAAAGTCCATTGGAGAACCCTCTCCCTCCCCTAGTCTCCTCGCGGCAACCCCAGACCGCGTGTGGCGACTATATTGCGCTGGATCTCGGAGGTGCCGGTCTCGAGGGTGCTCCCCACCGCGCGCAGATACATGTACTCAAGGCGACCCCTCAGGGGTGCCCACTTGGAGCCTCGGTCCAGTTGGCCGTATGGTCCCAGGACGGTCATCCCCGTGCGGGCAATGCGCTGGTCCAACTCCATGTTGTAGAGCTTGACAACGGCCGCCTCGTAGTTGGGAATGAGGCCTTTGCTCTGGAGCGAAACCACCCGATAGGACAGCATTCGGCCTACTTCGGTCTCCAGCAAGCGGTCGACCAGCTCGTAGCGCAGCATGGGGTTGGCACAGAGCATGCTGGTTCCGTCGTTGGTGTGCTCCTTGGCGTAGAGGATGATGTCTTCCACCGTCTGGCGCAGGCCTATCGCTGAACCGATGGCCGAGCGCTCGAAGTCCAGGGTGCTCATCGCCGCGTACCAACCGCGGTTCTCCTCGCCGATGATGTTGGCCTTAGGCACCCGCACATTGGTGAAGAACACCTCGCTGAACTCGTAGCCGCCGGCCATGTTCACCAGAGGCCGCACGTCCACCCCCGGCGACTTCATGTCCAGGATGAAGTAGGTGATGCCGCGGTGCTTGGGAGCATCGGGGTCGGTGCGGGCCAGGAGAAGCATCCACTTGGACAGATGGGCTATGGTGGTCCATATCTTTTGGCCGTTGATGACATAGTCGTCGCCCTCACGGACGGCGCGCGTCCTGAGGGAAGCGAGGTCGGAGCCAGCCTCGGGCTCGGAGAAGCCCTGGCACCAGATATCCTCGCCGGAGATAATGCGGGGGAGGTGGTATTTCTTCTGCTCTTCGTTGCCGTGAACGATGAGGGTTGGTCCGGCCATGGCCACACCGATGATCAGGTGCAGGGGGCGGGTCGCCCGTGCCTCAGCCATCTCCTCGTTGAAGATAAACTGCTGCATCACCGTCATGCCGGCGCCGCCGTACTCCTTGGGCCAGGCAGGGGCGATCCAGCCTCTTTCGCTCAGCTTCTTGAACCACTGCTGGGATTGGACAAAAACCTGGGCGTAGCTGCTGATTATGTCTCTGTCGCCAGTCCCCTCTTGCTTGGGCGCCTCCCGGGCGATAAACTCCCTCACCTCCTGCCTGAAGGCCGTTTCCTCCGGCGTGTCTCGGAAGTCCATGCGCCCTACTCCTTACCCCTCACTCTTGGTGGCCTTCTTGAAGGCCAAGTGGAATTATACGGTCTTTAGCGTAGGAGTCAAAGTAACGATGCAGCCCGCCCTAGCCCTCTGCCTCTTCCTGGCGTCGATCCCTCTCCTCGGCCGTCTCCTCCAGCTCCGCCGTGCCTTCCTCGCTGGCCCGGAGCTGGGCCTGCCTCCTGCCGCCCAGGATGGCGTACAGCTCGCTCCCCAGGTAATGAAGGGGCTTGTAGTCGTCGTCTTCCAGGAGCCAGGCCTCCTCGAAGGCTTCCCTCTCGGCCTGCGCCGCCAGCACCTTGCCCACGAACAGATGGTGATCGCCCAGGGGCAGCACCTCCAGCACGCTGCACTCGATATAGGCCAGGCAGCCCTCCAGAAGGGGGGCGTCCACGCGCTGAGCCTTGAAAGTGGGCAGCTTGGCCACCTCGATCTTCTGCACATCGCGGCCGCTGACCATCCCCAAGTACTGCACATGGTTCATCAAGCGGCGGCTGGGGATGTTCAGGGCGAACTCCTCGCTAAACCGGAGCATGTCGTAGGTATGGCGTGAAGGGTGGACGGCGATGCCCACCAGGGGCGGGTCATGCGACAGTGGCATGTTCCAGCCCACCGGCATCACGTTGGCCACCCCGTGCCAGCGAGTGGTCACCAGCACCACCGGCGCGCCGCCAAGAAGGCGGCGGGCATCGAACTCGCTCAAGACGCGGCGCATAGACACCTCCCCCGGCCGACGAGACTCCTGCTGTTGGGGTACGCGGCCGATGGAGATTGTAGCACGCCTTCTTGCCGGAGCCCCAACGGTGGAGCTAGCGCTTGGATGCCTCCAATTTGCTCCGGTCCTCCACTCGCACCTCCATGACGATGTGCCCCCAGCCGCCGCACCTCACCCCGACGTCGAAGCAACCGGTGCGGCGGAAGCGCAGGGAATCTGGGTCCACCCCGGCGAAGGCCAGCTCGTTGGTGGCGAAGATGAGAATGGCCAGATCGTGCAGGGCGTAGATGCAGATGCGGCGAGGACACTCGGTGGTGAGGAGATTGCCCGCTCCATCGAAGAGAAAGCGGTCTCCCACCTTGTGCTGGCTGTTGCAGCCGTGCGACTCCACCACCTCGGCCACGATCACCTTCTGCATCAGTTCCGGGCCCTTGGCGATCACCTCCGCGTTACGGGGATCGGCCCGAAACAGGGCCATCTCCTCGTCGCTATAGCCCAGGTGCTGCTGGAAGAATCTCCACGTGTTCTCATCTACCGGCATTTCGTTCTCCTTCCTAAACGTGCAGGTGGTGATGAACCGGGTAGGGCCTGCCCTTAGAGGCGCCCAGCATCACAAACAGCTCGTGCGCATCGGCGGCAGGGGTGAAGATGCGGTCGTCCCGCTTCTCCAGCCGCAGCGCCTCAGGCGCACACACGAGGGTGCATACGCCGCACCCCAGACAGAGCTCGTAGTCAACTTCCGCAATGTCATCATTGCGCATGCGGATCGCGTCCACCTGGCAGCGGTCAACGCAGGCCTCACAGCCGTTGCAGAGGTCCTCATCGACCGCCACCCAGTAGCTGGAGGGCGCCACGGCGTGGGGGATGTCAAGCTGGGTTGTCCCTCGCAGATTGTGACAGGCATGGCTGCAGCAGTTGCATATGAACCAGAAGCCATCCTTGACGTTCATTGTGCAGTGAACGAGGCCGGCGTTTGCCGCCGATTTCAGTACCTCCGCCGCCTCATCGACGGACACACGACGGGCCCTGGGGGGACCGTCCACCATCTGGGCCGGGTCGAGCACAGCCTGGCCCGGCACGTTGCCGCCGTAGAACTCCAGGCCGAAGACCATACAGACGTCCAGGGGGTCGTCGCAGTTGCGGGCGGCCTGGCGGCACATGCAGGGGTAGATGATCGGGGAGGAGGATTTCTGGACAATCTGAAGCGCGTCCTCGTAGGGTAGGACCTGGTCCTTGGGGGCTTCGATGGCCGGCACCGCCCGCGCGAGCTGGATGGAGCCGCTGTGGAGCTCACGCCCCCAAGCCTCGACGAAATACTTCTCCCACAGATCCCCCAGCCTATCCAGGTCGGGCGACGGCTGACGCATGCCGAAAGGAAGCTCGAAAAGGCCGGGCAGGATGTAGGGCAGGCGAAAGACGCGCACGCCGTCGGGCCGTTTGACGCCACGGATGAAGAACTTGGAGGCCATCGTCGTCAGGAGCCGCGCGGCCTCATCGAGGCTCACGCCCGCCCGCTTGGCGATCACCTCCTCGGGCTCCAGGTCCCAGGTCATGTGGGCGGCCAGGTGGGCCTCCCCCGGCTCGTAGCAGAACTTGAGTATCTCGATGAAGGTGTCCGTGTCGGGGGCACCCATTGGATGTCGGGCGAATAGCTGCTGAAGTGCCCGATAGGGCTTGTCTTTCTCTGGCGAGTTCTTGGAGCTCATGGAATCGAACCTCCTTCTGCGCCGCCAACGAGACTGGCCGGCGGCTCGCTGGAACCATGATGCTACGCGCAGGCTAAATCCTTGGGCCGCCTGGGGCGCCAGGTCTGAACGACGCTTCGCGTCCTGCCATCTGATCCATGTGCATTCGGTCGTGCCGGTACAGAGAGCGCAGCATCTGGAGGACGCTCATCTCCCCGAAAAGCAGGTGCTTGCCTCGCCTCTTCAGCTCGTCGTCGGTGAGCCCATCGATAGCAGCGACGGTACTTGCACGCGCCGAGGCCAGCTCCCTCAGAAGATCGGCTACGGAGCGGGCCTCCGCCTCCGGATAGGCCGGAGGGTTGGGTGACGGAGGGCCCACCACGCACCCGGGCTCGTCCCGCACCTTCATGGCCCATTCCAGCCAGAGCCTCTCGAACGCCGCCAGGTGCACCAGCTGCTCCTTCGCCGACCATTCGCTCTCTGCCGGGCGGCGGCCGGCTTCCTCCTCGGTCATCTCCTCAACCTGGTGCACAAGCTCCCGCCGGTTAGACTCTAGCTTCTGCAATAGCTCCTCTAGTTCCGCTGGACGCATGGTCTTCTCCCTTCCGTTCGTGACCCGGCGCCCGCCGCGCTCCAATTATGGACTGTTCCTCCAGCCCGCGACTAGCCCAGGAGCGGAGCCAGCACCGCCCGATCGAAGTAGACCTCGTTCCGTTTGACCAGATCGCCATCCAGAAGCACGAGGTCCATCCCGTCAGCCTCGACAGTCCGCTCTCCGCCGGGCTTGCGAAAGGACGCGTGCCACAACGCGGCAGCCCCGTCGGCGTCGGCCAACGGGAATAGCTCTCGGAGGGCCCAGTGCATCTGCCATGCGCCGAACAACTTCCGCAGGTACCGGCGCATGGCGTCCCGGCCCCTCACCTCTCCCCGGGTGTTGGGGTCGCGATACACGAGGTCGTCGGCGTAGCAGGCAACGACGGCTTCGACATCCTGGCGGTTCCACGCCTCGAAGAGGCTCTCAGCCATCACAGTCAGTTGCGCTTCAGTCATCGGCATATCCCTTCCCCTCTCTGCGAAATGGGGCCGGCACCAGCCCGCTCATTCTCCGGGCTTCGAGATGTCAGCATCTCCACTTCTTCAGGCACTGCGAAATCCATGATCTCCTCCCGGGGTCGAAGGCGCGTCTATCGCGCTAGGCCTCCAGCGGCTGAAAGGCGATGAGGAGCCGACACTCCCCGCCCTGGACCTTAGGGCAGAGCCGGGCCGGTGGCTCCTCGACCATCGGCACGCCCAAGGCCTCGTGCCAGCCCTGAATGCGATCGAGGGCGGCGCAGATGTAGAAGGAACCAATCCCGGCCTTCGTGATGTTGTCGTGGATGAAGCAGCGTTTCATCCACCCCTCGTAGGAGTGATCGTCGACCGCCCGGAACTCGGCCTGCGTTAGCGGTGGCGGCACGAAGAAACGAAAGCCCGCCTCGATCACCTGCACCAGCTCCTGCACCGTCGTCGGCGCACCGATGCCCAAGGCCTTGACCAAGCGGCGCATTTCCGCCTTGCCTAAGGCCTGGCACACTCGCTTGTTGAGCCTGTTGGCTGCCTCGACGCCGAACTCCTGAGCGACGGCCATGTACCAGCGGGCGTCGTGAGAGTACCAGCATCTGCGGAGAAGCTCCTTCTCCTTCTCATCGGAGAGCGCCGGCGCGCTGCTCACGTCTTCACTCACCCCCTCAGCGGGCGGAAGAGAGAACCGCCCAGCACGATTCGGCAATGCGTCCGTCCTGGGCTCTGGATTTGCCACCTCTGGCCTCTCTATCTAGCCATCTACGACCATTTTGGTGTTTTGGGCAGCTATTCTCCTCCTTTCTGCCGACCAGCGAATGCGGTGGATCCTCTTGCAGCGGCGGCAGAGAATCTCTACTCCGCCAGGGGAGACCTTGGCTAGGAGACTGCCGCAGAGGCACCGCTCCTCCAGCAGCGTAACGTCCTTCGGCTTAGCCTGTGCCAAGCTTTCCCTCCTCAATCGACCCCAGATAGAGCTCTCTCCAGTCCTCCACCATATGGCGGTCGAATCCTTTAGCCATCACATGGCCTGCATCTCCGCCTCCTCCAGACGCCCTCTCCCGAATCGAGTCTAGATAGAGCTCTTGCCACTCTTCTGCGTGGTTGTGGCTCAGTTTCTCGTCGAAGTCCAGCAGGTGAACCAGGTCTAAGGTCAAGCCCAAGGCCATGAACTGCCAGGCGGCCACGCTGGCGTTCACGTCTTGCCTGATCAGCCCGTGCCGCTTGCCCTCCTCTATGTTCTCCTCCAGGAAGCGCACGAAAGCGGCAAAGTTGTCGCGCAGGGCCTCGCGTATGTCCTCGTCATCGGCCTCGGAGAGGGCCTGGAAGAGAAGCTTCATGACCGGCGAGTGGCTTCGCAGGTGGTAGTAGTAGCCGAGGCCGATGGCCCGCATGATCTCCAGCGGGTCGATCAACTCGCCGGCCAGCCTCTCCCAGATGTCCAGAAGCCTCTTGCCGGCGGCCTTGATGGTGGAGATGAAGAGCGCTTTCTTGCTGGGGAAGTAGCGGTAGAGGGCGGGTTCGGAGATGCCGGCAGCTTTGGCCAGTTCAGCGGTGCTCACCCTGGTGTAGTTGGAGGCGGCAAACATGGCCTGGGCGGTCTCCAGAATCAGACGCCTTCTCTGCTGGGCTGTCCGCTTGGGTGCTCGCTTGGACATAATAGTGAGTGCTCACTAACTTACCACCTTCCGCCACGCTTGTCAAGAGCCGGAGCCGGGAAAATGGCCTCTGGCTGCCTCCCCGTATGGTTGCCCCCGACACGGGGCGTAAGATATGTTCCGCATGGCCTGGAGCCTCGGCAGCCGCCTTTTGGGCCGAGCGAGCGCGTGTTTAGGAGGTGGAAGGCGACGACGTTTAGTTTGGATGTCAATGGCTGGAGCATCGTGGCGCGGACGGTCATCGTGTATGCCGCCCTGCTTCTAGGCCTGCGCCTAGCGGGGAAGCGGGAGTTGGGCCAGATGACCCCATTCGACCTGGTGGTGATCTTGCTGATAGCCAACGCGGTCCAGAATGCGATGGTGGGGCCGGACACGTCGGTGACGGGCGGGCTCATCGCTGCGGGCGTGCTCATCCTGGGCAACTACGGCCTGGCCCAGGCACGGGAGCGGCTCCCCTGGCTGCGGCGGGCCGTGGAGGGCACTCCCACCCTCCTGATCAACGACGGGAAGTTGGTGTGGCAGCACCTTCGCCAAGAGGGGTTGGATGAAGATGAGGTGCTGATGGCTATTCGCGAGCACGGCGTGGCCGACGTGAAAGACGTGCGGATGGCGGTGCTTGAAACCGACGGCTCAATCAGTATCGTGCCCGCGGACGCCAAGGCCATGCGGACGCGCAGACACGTCCGGTTCGTGCGAAGACAGGTTTGAGCTCTGCGGCAGCTCATGTCCAGCCCCTAGCATCGGCATCTCTTGCATCGCGCCTGGGACAGGCAGGCGCGGCGATTCTACAGCCAGGTGTGCGAGGGCACAAAGGCCACGGCGCCGCAATGGTAAAATGGCAGGAGGTATCGCCGTGGCTGCGCGTATCCTTGTGGGCACCTGCTCCTGGACCGACGCCACCCTCATCGAGAGCGGCGCCTTCTACCCGCCCGCGGCGAGCACGCCCGCCGAGCGCCTTCGGTTCTATGCCCAGAGCTTCCCCATCGTGGAGGTGGATAGCACCTACTACGGCCTCCCCTCGGAGCGCAACGCTGCCCTCTGGGTGGAGCGCACCCCGGCCGAGTTCACCTTCGACCTGAAGGCCTACGCCCTGTTCACCCATCACCCGACGCAGGTGAGGTCGCTGCCCAAGGACGTGCGCGAGGCCCTGGACGCCAAGGCGCGCCAGAAAGCCAACGTCTACTACCGCGACCTGCCGCCCGCGCTGCAGGACGAGATGTGGCAGCGCTTCGCCTCTGCCCTCCTGCCCCTGGACAGCGCTGGCAAGCTGGGCGTCGTGCTCTTCCAGTTCCCGCCCTGGTTCATGCCCGGCGCCGAAAGCACAGACTACATCCTGGAGGTGAAGGAGGAGCGGCTACCCCAGTACACCGTCGCGGTGGAGTTCCGCAACAACCGCTGGCTCTCGGAGACGAACCGCCAGCGCACCCTGCGCTTCCTGGCCGAAAACCGCCTGCCCTTCGTCTGCGTGGACGAACCCCAGGGCTTTCGCTCCAGCGTGCCACCGCTGGCCGAGGCGACCGCCAGCGACGCCCTGGTGCGCTTTCACGGTCGCAACGCCGAGGTGTGGGAGCGCAAGGGCGTCAGCGCCAGCGAGCGCTTCCGCTACCTGTACTCCGAGGACGAGCTCGAGGAGTGGGCGTCGCCCATCCAGCGGCTGGCCGAGCAGGCGGAACGGGTGCATGTGCTGATGAACAACTGCTATCAGGACTTCGCCGTGCGCAACGCTCGCCAGATGGCCAAGCTCCTCGGCGCCGCCGGCGAGCCGCCATCCGCACCCCAGCCGCCGCTCCTCTAATGCTATAACTAGCCCTGGGCCTGCTTGCACACACCGTTTCGGCGTGAGTCGGCGCCGCGCTGCTTCCTGTCAACCCCCCGTAGCCTCCTCTCGAAGCCGACGTTCCTCCGCGCATTCCAGTGGCTCCCCCCGGAGGGGAAGCCCCATGCACTTGAGGCAGCTAATGCACTTCGCGGGTGCGGTGTCGCCGCGTTGCCAGCGCGCGATCAGGCCCGGTTCACGTATCAGGGGCCTGCACATCGATATCATATCGGCGTCACCGCGGCCGAGGATATCTTCGGCCATCGAGAGGCTTCGAATTCCTCCCACGAGCATGATCGGAATGTCAACGACGCGCTTGGCCTCAGCGCTGTCGCTGCGGAAGTAGGGGCGCTCCTCATCCCCTGGCTTGCCCACTCGGGCGGCCCCGGCGACGCGGCCGGTGCTGACCTCAACCGCCGAGAGGCCCTCGGCAGTCAGCACCTTCAAGGCATCGAGGCCCTCACTCAACTGTAGCCCTCCATCGCTGTGATCCTGAAGGCCCAACTTCATCCAAATCGGGTAGGCTTCACCAACCGCTCGGCGTATCGAGCGCATCACCTCGACGTGGAAGCGTCGGCGTCCCTCGGCCGTTCCTCCCCACTTGTCCGTCCTGCGATTGGTCGGGGGGGAGAGAAACTGACTCATGAGATAGCCATGCGCAGCGTGCAGTTGGACAGCATCGAACCCCGCGTCTCTCGCGCGCGCGGCAGCGGCGCCGAAATCGGACACAATCTCCTCGATCTCCAAGGAAGTCAAGGCCCGATGTGGGGACGTTAAGCCCTCGATCCTGGAAGGCGCCAGGGCGACGAGGTCTCCGCGTCTAAATGGCCCCACGGCAATTCCCGCGTGCGCGATCTGGAGCGCTATCTTGGCATCGTGGTCGTGGGCGGCCTTCACCAGGCGTTGCAGTCCGCCGATGTGGCGGTCTTCGGAGACGCCGTACTGGCCGTGGCCGGCGGCAGGCCTCCCCTGTTCCGAGACGTACGCGTAGCCGGTGACGATGAGACCCACGCCGCCGCGTGCCACGCCCTCGAAGATCTTCACGGAGGCATCGGTGACCCCCCCGTCGTCAGTTGCGGTGCCATCCCAGGTAGCGGAGCGCATGAAGCGATTGCGGATCCTGATTCCGTCAATTGTAATCGGGTCGAACGGCCCGGTCATATGGCATCTCCTCCAGCGATTGAGAATTCTGTGTTGCTCCGCATTACGGCTAGGCTACCACCTGCTGGTAGCCGTGGTCTAGCTAATCGAGGGTAGGGACTGTCATGTGTGCCCGATCGGGAGGGCGAGTCTGTCTGGCAGAGCCTCATTGCGCGCCGGGACTCGGCGCTGCGCCTTCTGCGCGTCTGAGGTTCGCGCTCGATAGGGTACGCCCAGCGAGACGTCCGTCAGGCGCCTGGCACGCCAGCAGGCGGTGGCCGGGCCGGGGGCCTAGCTTCTCCCCTTGCCAACCCTCGCGGCTGCGTGTGGAATTGGCCCTGCGCTCGCCTTGACGTCCGCCCGATGCCCTGGCATGATGCGCTCGCCGGTCTCATCCGCTGGCGAATCGTATTCTGGCGCTGGGACTGACGAGAAGGAGGTCGACATGAAGATCATGAACGATTTCAAGCAGTTCCTGCTCAGGGGCAACTTCGTCGATACGGCAGTCGCCCTAGTGATGGCCCTTGCCGTATTTGCGGTGGTCACGGCTTTAATTCAGGACATGATCACACCGATCATCGCAGCCATGTTTGGCAAGCCGGATTTCTCTGCCCTGACGTTCGAAATCAACAAGAGCATGTTCAGGTACGGCGCCTTCATCAATGCGTTGATCACATTCTTCCTCACGGCCGCGGCGATGTTCTTCTTCGTCGTTGTCCCGATGAACACGCTGATCGCGCTCTCCCGCAAGGAACCGCCGGCGGACCCGACGACGCGCAAGTGCCCGGAGTGCCTGAGCGAGATACCGGCCGACGCCCGGCGCTGCGCCTTCTGCGCGTCGGAGGTTCGGGGCAAATAGCGTACGCCCAACGAGGCGTCCGTCAGGCGGCTGATACGCCAGCAGGCGGTGGCCGGGCTAAGGCCTAGCTTCTCCTCTTGTTAACCTTCGCGGGTGCGAGTAGGATGGGGTCGTGGCGGGCACCGCTGGCGGACGCTGTTGATGGCTCGGCAACTTTCACCTGTGAACCGGAGTCTCGCGTGGACACGCCGGGGAGGAGTGCGGCCAATGCGACTGTCGGAAGTCTACGGCGACATGATAGAAGCGGCGATGCAACGGGTCGAGACGATCTTCCAACCGGGTGAGGACGAACGCATGCTCAAGTCTATCGTGCTTGGCGGGTTCTCGGCTGCACACATGACGGCCGAATCGTGCCCCCAGCTGAAGGAAGCGTTTCCCATGGCAAGTGCCGAGGCGCGTCTCGGGCTGGCAGAGATGTGCTCCGTCGGGGTGCTGGCCCGGTGGCTCAACCAGCTGGACGCAGCCCTCCCCGATCTGTCCGAGCGCACCAAGGCCGAGGGCCGCGCGGTATGGGTCTCGGCTCTTCTGGAGTCCTTTGGCCACCTATCGCCTGAACGGTTAGAGTATACGCTTGGCCTTTTGTCTCAGC
>JALHUG010000128.1 GCA_022866185.1 Dehalococcoidia bacterium | reverse complement strand
TCTGGGCATAGTGAGCTTCTTCATCGATATCAGCAGCGAGATGATCTACCCCCTGGTTCCCATCTTCCTCACTGAGACGCTGCGGGCACCGGGCGCCATCGTGGGGATCATCGAAGGGCTGGCCGAGAGCACAACCAGTGTGTTCAAGGTGGTCTCGGGCTGGTTTTCCGACCGGATGGGCAAGCGAAAGCCCTTCGTGGTGGTCGGCTATGGCCTATCGGCTGTGGGGAAGGTCTTCTTGGCCCTGGCCTTCCACTGGCCTACGGTGCTGTTTGCGCGCGTGGTGGATCGATTCGGCAAAGGCGTGCGTACCTCGCCGCGCGATGCCCTCATAGCGCAGTGGACGCCACCCTCTGTTCGAGGCCGCGGCTTCGGCTTTCATCGGGCGGCCGATACAGCAGGCGCGGTATTAGGCCCGCTGGCTGCACTGGCCTTGCTGGCTCTCATCGGCGTGCACTACCGGATCATTTTCGCCCTAGCCGTTGTGCCTGCTGTGCTGGCGATCCTCCTGCTGCGGGGCGTTGGCGAAAGGGCTCCTGCCCCAGAGGAGCACGGCTCGCAGCCCCGACCACAGCTCAGGGACTTCGGTGGTGGCTACTACGCCTTCCTGGGCATAAGCCTGGTTTTCGCCTTGGGCAACTCGAGCGACGTATTCATCATCCTGCGCGCCCGCAACCTCGGGCTGGGCGTCAGCGAGGCGGTCCTGGCCTATGTGCTCTATAACCTCGTTTACGCCCTGCTGGCGATGCCGGCGGGGATCGTCTCCGATCGGATAGCGAGGTGGTACGTCATTGCTGGCGGCTTCGCCATCTTTGCTGCTGTCTACTTTGGCTTCGCCGTTGTGGATGCCGGCGCCTACGTCTGGCTGCTGTTTGCCGTATATGGCATCTACATGGCGTTGACCGAGGGCGTGGGAAGAGCTTTGGTGGTTGACTTCGTCGGGTCGCAGTGGCGGGGCACCGCCCTGGGCCTCTACCAGGGCGTCATGGGCCTGATGATCCTCCTGTCGAGCGTGCTGGCCGGTGTCCTCTGGGACCAAGGAGGACACGCCGCGCCCTTCTTCCTCGGCGGCAGCACGGCGGCCCTCGCCTTTCTGCTGGCCGTGCTCCTGCTGCCGCGGCGCTCGCTGGTTCGCCAGCCTTGACCGGCGCTGGCGTTCCCCTGAGACTGTAGCGAGCTGGAGGATGGTGCGATGGCAGGGGAGAGCCAGCCAGCCGAGGCGAAGGCCAGCGCCGAGAGGCTTCTCGAGATATACCGGCGTCTGTACGCCGCCTACGGCCCCCAGCACTGGTGGCCGGCGGACTCGCCCTTCGAGGTGGTGGTTGGCGCTATCCTCACCCAATCGGCAGCCTGGGTGAACGTAGAGAAGGCCATCGAAAATATCAGGGCGGCGGGCATCCTCTCGCCGCAAGGGCTCCTGAAGGTCGGCCCCGATGAGCTGGCCCGCCTGGTCTATCCCGCCGGCTACTACAACGCCAAGGCCCGCAAGCTCAAGGCCTTCGTGGAGATGCTCTTCGACCGGCACGGCGGCGAGTTGGATGCCCTGTTCGCCCTGCCCCTGCCGGAGCTCAGGCAGGAGCTTCTGGCCACCCACGGCATCGGTCAGGAGACGGCCGATTCTATCATCCTCTACGCCGCTGAGAAGCCCAGCTTCGTCATCGACGCCTACACCCGCCGCGTTTTCTCCCGCTTGGGCCTGGTGCCAGCCAACGACAGCTACGCCTCCTGGCAGGCGATGTTCAGCGACATCCTGCCGCCCGACGTGCAACTGTTCAACGAGTACCACGCCCTCATCGACCAGCATGCCAAGGCCGTCTGCCGCAAGGCGCCGCTCTGCGATCGGTGCTGCCTGCGGGGGGTGTGCCCCACGGGTCGGGTGGGGACGGCTTGAAGTTTCCCGCAGACGTGCTATAATGCGTCCGGCCTAAGGAGGGGTGCGTGATGGCGAGCCTTTGTGGGGATCACGGACCGGGCGCGATGCGCGTGACCTTGGCCTTCGGGGCCGCCTTGCTGCTAGTCGTCGCCTGTGGCGGCTCCCCGCAGGAAGAGTCAGCCACGCCAACCCCGACGGTCGTCGTGTCGGAAGAGACGGCCACGCCAGCGCCGACGGTCGCTGTGCCGGAAGGGTCAGGCACGCCAGTGCCGATGGTCGTCGTGCCGGAAGAGACGGCCACGCCAGCGCCGACGGTCGTCGTGCCGGAAGAGACGGCCACGCCAGCGCCGACGGCCGTCGTGTCGGAAGAGACGGCCACGCCAGCGCCGATGGTCGTCGTCCCGGAAGAGACGGCCACGCCAACGCCGACGGCTGTCGTGCCGGAAGAGACGGCCACGCCAGCGCCGACGGCTGTCGTGCCAGAGGAGACAGCCACACCAGTCCTGACGCCCCTCGCGCAGGCACTGGCGGTGCTCTCTAATCGATACGATCCGTACGAGTCAGCGATTGCCGTCATCACGTTAGATTTTCAGACGCTCCGGCTGAAGGCAGCCTACCTCACGTATGGGGAGCCGTGCGATAGCCAGCCCCCCGTCAGGGACGAGGAGGTGCGAGCGAGAGCTGGGGCCATCTTCGCTGGGGAATACGCTTGGGAGATCAATGTCCAGGGCGGTGGCGTTTCTCGTGTGGGCGACTTCGTTGTCCTGCGAATACAGCCGTCCGATTTTGGCGGCGTCGCGGTTTCCGATCCGTGCACTGGGGAAGTGCTATTCGCTGGGATCATAGTTTGGAACGGGTTTGGGAGGCAACTGTATCCAGTCGAGCCCATTCCTCCCGATCTTCTCGAGCGTACGTCAGGTCAAGCCTCGCCTCCCCAGAGCATTGACGTCGCCAGCAGCCTCGCCGCCCGCTACCCAGAAGACGAACAGGCCCGCCTGGAAGAAGCCGGCCTCGCCGCTTGGGATTCGGTCCTAGACTTGAACCTGGTCGGGGATCTCGCGTCTGCACCCTACACTGTGCTCGTGCTGTTCTACCCAGGCAAAATTGGGGCGTTTGAGCCCGCCGCCGCAGACTGGGTCATCTTCGTCCATCGTGCTCCCACCCGGTAGGAGAGCAAGACAGACGAACGCTTGCTGGGCGCCTCCTCGCGTTGACACCCCTTTCGGGCGGCACTATGCTGGTGGCGGGGTGGCGGTATGGACCTGGGCATCGTTGGCCTTCCCCTTTGCGGCAAGACCACCGTCTTCAACGCCCTCACCCATGGCCACGCCGAAGCCGGCGGCCACCGGGCGGGCGTGGAGACGCACGTCGGCGTGGTGAAGGTGCCCGATGAGCGCCTGACCAAGCTGGCCGCCCAGTTTCAGTCCAAGAAGGTCACCCCGGCCGAGCTGTGCTACCTCGATCTGCCTGCCATGGGCGCTAGCGTCGGGCGCGGCGGCGGCCCCTCCAGTCAGGTTCTCTCCGCCCTGTCGGCCAGCGACGGCCTCCTCCACGTCGTGCGCACATTCCAGCGAGAGGATGTGCCTCACCCCCAGGGAAGCATCGACCCGCACCGCGATATCGCTGCCATGGACGTCGAGCTGGTCCTGGCTGACCTTTCCATCGTCGAGAAGCGCCTGGAGCGAGTCGCGCCGGTGGTGCGCTCGGCCAAGCCGGGGGAGCGCGAGGCTGGCGAGCGCGAGATGGAGCTCCTGCGGCGGGTCAAGGCCTCCCTGGAAGGCGAGACGCCTCTACGAGTCCAGGGCCTGGCCGCCGAGGAGGAGAGAGCCCTGCGCGACTACGCACTCCTTACCCTGAAGCCCGTCCTTTTGGTAGTCAACGTCGGGGAGGAGGATGCTTCGAGGATTGCCGACATCGAGAGCGAGTTCGCCGCTCGCTACGCCGCTGCGGGCACGCCGGTGGTGGCCATCTGTGGTCAGTTGGAGATGGAGCTGGCCCAGCTTTCGGAGGAGGAGGCCTGGGAGTTTCGCCAGGAGCTGGGCCTGACCGACTCCGGCGTGCAGCGGCTCATCCAGCGGACCTTCGACCTGATGGGCCTCATCACCTTCTACACCGTGGTGGGGGACGAGTGCCGCGCCTGGACTGTGCCGCAGGCGACCCCTGCCCAGTTGGCGGCGGGCAAGATCCACTCCGACATGGAGAGGGGGTTCATCCGGGCCGAGGCCATCGGCTGCCAGGAGATCCTGGTCTGTGGCTCCCTGGCCGAGGCGCGCAAACGGGGCATCCTCCGCACCGAGGGCAAGAGCTATTGCGTCCAGGACGGCGACGTCCTGCACATTCTGTTCAGCGTCTGACTGCGGCCCTGCCAGGCAGTGGCGCAGCCGGTCAGCTCCAGGAAGCATCATTTGACAGGAGGTTTTCTCAGATGCCAGCCAAGGCCGTCTACGAGAAGAGGAACCACGTTTTCTACATCACCATCAACCGGCCGGAGGTTCTCAACTGCGTCGACAGCGAGACGGCGGACCTCCTGACCGACGCCTGGCGTACTTTCCGCGACGACGATGATGCCCTGGTGGCGGTGATCACCGGCGCTGGTGATAAGGCCTTCTGCACCGGCGCCGACCTCAAGCAGGCATCCCAGGGGTGGCTGGGAATCAAGGAGGATCGATTTCGGGTGCAGCTCCAGAACCTGGAGGGCTTCCTGGGCTATACCCTGGGCGTGGACATATACAAGCCGATGATTGCCGCCATCAATGGCTACTGCCTGGCCGGCGGCCTGGAGATCGCCTGCATGTGCGACATCCGCCTCGCCGCCGACCACGCCCAGCTCGGCATCCTGAATCGACGCTGGAATATCGGCCTGGGCGACGGCGGCACCCAGCGCCTGTGGCGGATCGTCGGCTTGGGCCGCGCTCTGGAGCTTATCATCACTGGCCGCCTGATCGACGTCGAGGAGGCCCTGCGCATCGGCCTGGTGAACGAGGTCGTGCCCAGGGGTCAGCTCATGGCCCGCGCCAGCCAGCTAGCGGAGCAGATCTGCCAGCTCCCGCAGGGGGCCATCCGCAGCGACAAGGAGGCCCTGATCCGCGGCATCGGCCGTCCGCTGGCCGAAGGCTTCGCCATCGAGGCCGAGGCCTTCCGCACCCTGGCCTTCCGCGCCGACTCCCTGACGGAGGGCGCCCGCGCCTTCCTCGAGAAGCGCAAGCCCCGCTGGCAGCAGCACGGGCTGTAGG
>JALHUG010000127.1 GCA_022866185.1 Dehalococcoidia bacterium | reverse complement strand
GGGGTTGAGAAGGAGGCGGTCGAGGACGCTGGCCGAGATGCCGGAGGCCTTTGCCGCCGCGTGGTCCTCGGCGTTGGCGGCCAGTATCTCCTCCTGGCGGGCCAGAAGGGCCTCGGCGATGCTGTGCAGGGCGCGGTTCTTCACCTCCGTCGACAGGCGCGGCAACAGGCGGGCCGCCTGGCGCGCCGCCCGGCCCTTGGCTTGCAGCTCAGACGCGATGTTGGTCATAGAATGCTACCGTAGGTGGTTCGTCGTTGGTGGGAGGCTCGACCATTCCGCGGGGTGAAACCCGCGGCTTCCGGGTTCGCGCACAACCCCTGCCTTGTGGCGATCAAGAAAATAAGAACACCCCTGAGGGTTTCCGCCGAAGGCGGATCCGCCTCTGGCGGAGAAACCCTCAGCTTTGGGCGAGCTGCGGGATTTATCCCGCAGAGGTGAATCTAAATAGCTGCAGGGCTTTTCCGCCGAAGGCGGATGCGCCCCTGGCGCAAGCCCTGCCTTGTGTCGAGTTGTTCTGTTCATGGAAAGCTCACCCACCGAGCGCGAACCAATAAGCCAATACCGAACATGATGACAACAGGTGTCATCATCATAGCATCTCCCCCTGCTCGCCCTTCTCTTTCTCGAGCGGTGCCTTGGCGAACGGAGATGCGGGCGAGGGAAGACTAGGTCGCTTGCCGCTCAGGATTTCCCTCACCGTCATGATCTGTAGGCGCTGGTGCTTCTGTCCGTTAGAATCGTAGAACCCAGCTGCGGCGGCTTGAGCCACCATGCCTTTTGTCGGCTCGGCCAGGATCACCAGAATCCCGATAGGCTTGTCGGGGCCGAGCGCCCCCAGTACCTCGCGGATCATCTCGGGGTTTACCGACTTCGTGCCCTTGACTGAAATTACCGCGCGCTTGGGTTTACCACCGAACTCCATGAAGGGCTTGACCCCATCCAAATCCGGGCCCTTCCCACCCGTGGGGTGAGCGTCTAGCTTGTCCACCACCCAGTACTCGAATTGCTTCGGCTTGGTGGATGCCAGGTCGCGGGCGCCCGCCAGGTCGACCGGCTCGCCGATGACCTCGATGGCGATGCCTGGAAACGCGTCCTGCATGCGGCGGCGGATGAGGCCGATGGCCAGGTGGGTGATGTCGATGCCGATCCAGCGGCGGCCGAGCTTGTGAGCGGCATGGACGGCGGTGCCGCAACCGCAGAAGGGGTCTAGCACCACATCGCCGGGGTTGGAGGAGGCGCTGACGATGCGCTCCAGGAGCGCCAGGGGCTTTTGGGTGGGGTAGCCAAGCCGCTCTTTGGCGGCAGAGTCGATGATCGGAATCTCCCAGACGCTGTCGGCCGGTTTTCCCTTGCCAAGAACCTCATCAACATACCGCTTGTAACGAGGCTTGCCACGACCGCCATCGGTCCATATGTACTCCCTCCCGTCCGCGTCGCTGAGAACGTCATGCCGGTGCGTCAGGAAGTCTTCCCTCGTCCAGGGAAGGGATATTGGGCTTATGCGGTGCTTAGCCGACTTTGCATATAAGAGCAGGGTGTCGTGCTTCCTACTGAAGTGCCCCTTATGGAAGGCTGTCCGCTGCCCATAGTGCCAGACGACTTCATTCCTGAAGTTGAGGGTGCCGAAGATGGAGTCCATGAGGGTTTTGAGGTAGTGGCTAGCCGTAGGGTCGCAGTGAAGATAGAGCGCGCCCGCAGGCTTCAGCACGCGGTGCAGCTCAACCAGGCGGATGGCCATCATGCTCAGGTAGGCGGTCACGTCGTTGTGGCCCAGGCCATCCACCATGGCCTGCAGCATCCGTGCCACCTTCTGGTGCGGCCCCGTCACCACCTCCTCGTAGACCCCCTGGGCCGATGGGCCCCAGTGCCAGGTGTCCTCGAACGCCTCGATCTGCGCCTCGCTGCCCGCGCCGGAGGACTCGCGGAAGAGGACGTTGTAGGAGCGGTTGGAGTTGAACGGCGGGTCAAGGTAGATCAGGTCAATTGCCTCATCCAGGATGTGCCCGCGGAGTATGTCCAGGTTGTCGCCGTAGTAGAGCACGTTCGTCTTCAGCTCCATCACTACACCACCATCTCCCCTACCGCCCCGTCTTCCGGCGCGGCAGGCGGATCACGCTGTGCCCCGAGAGGCCGAGGAGCAGGCGGGCGCGCGGCTCGTCGCTCACCTCCACCCACACCTCCCAGGTCAGGTGACCCGGCGGCTCGGCCTCCGGCGCAAGCTCCCGAATGGTGGCCTCTATCCCCTGGCGCTCCAGGGCCGTTCGCCACACGTCCACCTCCACCTGGTGGATGGTGGCAGCCACCTTCACCAGCGGGTTCTCCTCCCGGTGGTGCCGCCCCAGGGACGAGACCGCCCGCCGAATCCTACCGATCACCGGCGGCCGTTTCGCCCGTGACGCGACCTCCGGCGGCGGGC
This sequence comes from Dehalococcoidia bacterium, assembly GCA_022866185.1. Classification (GTDB taxonomy): domain Bacteria; phylum Chloroflexota; class Dehalococcoidia; order SM23-28-2; family SM23-28-2; genus SM23-28-2. The sequence goes on along the minus strand of JALHUG010000127.1, from coordinate 4,816 downwards.
CTGTGCCTAGGAACTGGTAGACGACCGGCGCCCCCAGGCCTTCCTCTTTGCGGACAAAGACCTGGTTGACAACGACCTCGCCCTCGCTGGCGCTGGGCAGCCGCAGGCGGTAGTGCTCGCCCTCGGCCAGGGCGTCCGCTGGGCTCACCTCCCGCAGGATGCCCTCCCACTCAGCAAGGCCGAGACCGAGGGCGTCGATCACCAGCTCACAGTAGCCTCTGGCCACGACCGTGCCCTCGGTATTCAAGATGTCCACCATGCCCCCAAAACGCCGTGTCGCCACCATTCCCCTCCCTGGGGCAACTCACTAGCCCGCCGGCCACTGGCCGGGCAACTAGCGATGCCGGCGCTGCCAGCGGGCCTTTTTCAACATCTTGCGATGCTTGTGCTTCCTCATTTTCTTGCGTCGCTTCTTAACGATGGAACCCATACCTACTCCTGGCGATAGCCTGCCCCTTTCCAAAGGTTCTTTTACAGAAGTACCAGATTGTCGCGGTGGACTACCTCCGCCCCGTACTCGTAGCCGAGCACCTCCTCGATGCGCTCGGAGCGGAGGCCATGGATGGCTTCGATGTCGCTGGAGCCGTAGCTGGCGATGCCGCAGGCGATGCGCTGCCCCTCGCTGTCGCAGATGGCGATGGCGTCGCCCCGCTCGAAGGGGCCCTCCACCTGGCGTACCCCCGCCGGCAGAAGGCTCCGCTTCTCCTGGCGGAGAGCCCTGGCCGCCCCCGCGTCCACCACAATGCTCCCCTTCAGGGAGAGGCCAGTCAGCATCCAGCGCTTGCGGCTCTCCAGGCGATCTACCGTCGCCGGGAAGAGGGTGCCCAGGGCCTCGCCCTCGGCCAGGCGCACCAGGACGTCCTTCTCGCGGCCGTCGGCGATGACCACGTCCGCTCCGCCGGCGGTGGCCAGTCGGGCAGCCTGAATCTTAGTGACCATGCCGCCAACGCCGCGTTCGCCGCTCTCGCCGGCAAGCTGCTCGATATCCCCGTCGATTCGCTCCACCCGTTGTACGAGGCGAGCGTTGGGCTGGAGGCGGGGGTCGGCGGTGAAGAGTCCGGCCTGGTCGGTGAGCAGCACCAACAGGTCAGCATCCACCAGGTTGGTGACCAGAGCCGAGAGGTTATCGTTGTCGCCGATCTTGACCCCCTCGATCTCCTCCACCGCCACCACGTCGTTCTCGTTGATGATCGGCACCGCCCTCACGTCGAGCAGGGCCAGCAGGGTGTTGCGGGCGTTCAGGTAGCCCTGGCGGTCGGCCAGATCGCGCTTGGTGAGGAGGGTTTGGGCCACCACGATGTCGTGCCAGGCGAAGAGCTCGTCGTAGGCCTGCATGAGGTAGGTCTGGCCCACTGACGCTAGCACCTGACGGAAGGGTATGTCCTTGCGCTCCTTGGGCGCGCCCAGACGATGCCGCCCGCAGGCGATGGCTCCGGAGGTGACGATGAGCACATCCCCACCCTGGTGGTGAAGACGAGCCACCTGCCCCACCAGGGACGACATCACCTCCAGGTCCAGGCGGTCGGTGCCCGCCGTGAGCACGTTGGTGCCGACCTTGGCCACAATGCGGTGGTAGCGCCCCGATAGCATCGGGGCGCTCACGGCCTGTGCTTCCGCCAATGGTTTCTGAGCCTTAGCCATATTCGACCTGAAGGTTTGCCAGGATTTGCTACCGCATTATAGCAGGAGCCTTCGCCAGCGAACAACAAACGTAGTGCGCGGTATGGTGGCTTCCTAGGAATCAAACCAAAAGGGGCACAAGGCCCGCACCTCTGCGGGCTCATGCCCCTTCTGCCTGCGCCAGAAAGGCCTATCCTGCTTTTAGCTGGCGAACTTTGCTCAGGAAGGTCGGGACAACTGCCTTCCAGTCGCTCACAATGCCATAGCGACAGTAGCGGAAGACGTTGGCCTCGGGGTCCTTGTTGATGGCGACGATGTTCTTGGCGCCACTGAGGCCGGCCATGTGCTGGCTAGCCCCGGAAATGCCCACCGCTATGTAGAGGGCGGGGCTCACCACCTTGCCGGTAAGCCCGATTTGCGTGGCTACCGAACAGAAGCCAGCATCACAGGCAGCGCGGGTGCTGCCCACCGCGCCCTTCATCAGGTCGGCCAGCTCCGTCAGCGTCTGGAATCCCTCGAGGCTGCCCACGCCGCGGCCTCCGCCCACGATGACCTCGGCGTCCTCCAGGCGTATGCCCTCTGCCTCCACTTTGCGCCTATCGGTGATCTTGGTGCGCACAGCGGCGGGGTCGATGTCGGCAGCTACCTTGATCACCTGCCCCTGGCGAGAGGCGTCGGGTGCTAGAGGCTCCTGCGACTTGACCCTGACGGTGGCCATTTGCGGCATGGCCTTGCAAGTATGCTGGGCATTGGCGTTGCCGCCGTAGCAGGCACGAGTCATCACCAGACGGCCGCCGCTGATGGCGAGGTCGAGGCAGTCCATGGCCACCGCCGTCCCCAGGCGAAAGGCCAGGCGAGGGCCCAGGTCACGTCCGACATCGGTCTGGCCCAGAAGGACAATGGACGGGTTAGCTTCGCGGCAGACCTTCTCGGCCGCCGGTACAAAGGCGTCGGTCTGGTATTCTGCCAGGATGGGCGCATCCACCACATAGACCTTGTCCGCCCCCGCGGCGATCAACGCCTGGGCGAGCGGCTCCACTCCTTGCCCCAGAAGGGCTGCCTGGACGGGCTGTCCTAGCCCATCGGCCAGCCGCCGAGCGGCGCCCAACACCTCCAAGGTGATGCCGGCCACGGCACCATCGGCCGTTTCCGCAATAACCAGTACTCCACTTTCATTAGCCATCGTGTATCTCTCCTTGCTCCGGCCTGCCTGCCGAGGGGCAGGCTCCTAGATGAGCTTCGCTTCCCGAAGCTTGGTGGCCAGTTTCTCGGCTGCTTCCTCCATGGTCTCTCCCTCGATGAACTCGCACTGGGCCTCCTGCACGGGCACATACAGACGGTCCAAGGAGAGGACAGAGCCGGCGGCACCCACCTGCGACGGGTCTAGGCCCAGGTCGGCCGCCGACCAGACGGCTACCGGCTTCCTGGCGGCCGCCATGATCTCTCGCAACTGGGGGTAGCGTGGCTCACCCAGCTCGTTGCTGATCGTGACCACGGCGGGCAGGCGAACCTCCACCGTCTCGAAGCCGTCCATGAGCACCCGCTCCACCTTGAGGGTGCCATCGCTGACCTTCACGTCACAGGCGCGGGTCACACAGGGCACGCCCAGCAGCTCGGCGATGACCGAAGGGGTTACGCCTACGTCCCAGTCCGGCGCCTGGCGACCGCAAAAGACGATATCGACGGGCTCCAGCTTCTTGATGGCCGCTGCCAGAGCGCGAGCGGTAGCGAAGCTGTCGCCGTCCTCGAAAGCCTTATCGGTGAGCTGCACGCCCTCATCGGCACCCATGGCCAGGGCCTTCTTGACGGCATCGCGAGCGGCCTCGGGGCCAAGGGTGAGGATGGTGATCTTGGCCTCGCCCACAGCCTCGCGGATGCGCAGAGCGGCCTCCACCCCCCGAACGGCGTACTCGTCGGCCACCGGGTCAACGCCCGGGATCGGCAACACCTTCTTGGCCGCCTCATCCACCTTGAACTGAGAAGCAGGCGCCTCCGGGTCGGGCACCTGCTTAACGCAGCAAATCATATGAAGCACGATGTACCTCCTCCCTCCGCCCCGCCTACCTTAGGGCGGGGCACGATTCTATCGCCCGAACTTGTAAGATACCTCCGCCCGCCTGCTGGCAGGCGCTACGGCAAGCCGCCGATGATCTTGATGGCGCCGCTCCCGCCCTGCTCCGTCGAGCGCACAAGGGCTAAAGAGCTAGCCATTTGCCTGCCCCGCTCACTGAGGTGGCTCCGCGGCCTGGCTCTGGGACGGGCCGGCCTTGGGCGCCTCGGGGATGGCGGGCGCAGGGGCCACCGCCATATCCAGCAGCTCTGCCACGTCGTGTACTTTCATCTTTCGCTCGGCCGCTGCCGGCACAGCGCCGCTGCCGTCCTCGAACATCTGTAAGCAGAGGGGACAGGCAGTGGCGACGATCTGGGCGCCGGTGGCCTCCGCCTCTATGGCGCGCTCTTGGTTCACCCGCTTGCCTGGGTTCTCTTCGACCCACATGTGGCCACCACCACCGCCGCAGCAGAAGCTCTCCACCCGTGTCCGAGCCATCTCGACAGCCTCGGTGCCCGGCAGGCTGGCGACGATGTGGCGAGGCGCCTCGTACAGGTTATTGTGGCGGCCCAGGTAGCAAGAATCATGGTAGGTGATCTTCTGGGCCGGAGCCCCCTGTGGCTTCAGCCTGCCCTCCTTGACGAGCTGAGCGAAGAAGTCGGCATGATGGATCACCTCGAAGTGGCCATCGAACTGAGGGTACTCGTTCTTGAGGGTGTTGAAGCCGTGGGGGCAGCTGGTAAGGATCTTCTTGACGCCCTTGGCCTTGAACACCTCAATGTTCTGCTGGGCTTGGAGCATGAACAGGTACTCGTTGCCCAGACGACGAGCGGGGTCGCCACAGCAGGTCTCCTCCGCCCCCAGAACGCCGTAGCTGACTCCGGCCTGGTTCAGCAGCCTGGCGATGGCCTTGGTGGTCAGGACATTGCGCTCGGACAGGGCGCCGCTACAGCCCACCCAGAACAGATACTCCTGGCTGCCGTCGAACATCGGCACGTTGCCCATCTCCTCGATCCAGGAGGTGCGGGCAAGGGGGGTGCCCCGCCAGGGGTGGCCACGCTGCTCCAGTTGCATTAGGGTGGCCTGAGCTGTCTCTGGCATGCGAGCCTGGTCCATCACCAGGTAGCGACGCATGCCTACGAGCTT
>JALHUG010000126.1 GCA_022866185.1 Dehalococcoidia bacterium | reverse complement strand
GCGAACGCCGCCTTCAGCGCCGAGTAGCCCTCCACGACTGTGAGGTACTGGATGACAAAGAACAACCCACCGAAGAAGCCAAGCCCAAACAAGAGGATCACGACGTTGGCGGCGGAGAATGTCCTGTCACGTAGCATACGCAGGTCAACTATTGGGTGACTGACGATACTCTCCACCAGGACGAAGAGCGCTCCAGATACTGCCGAGGTGGCGAACAGACCAGTAATGAAGAGCGACGACCAGCCGACCTCCTGACCGCGGATGAGAGCGAGGGTGAGCGTGAACAGCGAGATGGAGAGCAAGGCTGTCCCCGCCAGGTCCATGCGGTGCATCGCCGCGGGTTCCCTGGATTCCCGGATGATGGCGAGGCCCGCCAGCACCGCCACCAGCCCGACCGGAACGTTGACAAGGAAGATCCATTGCCAGCCGACGTATTCGGTGAGGATCCCACCAAGCGTGGGGCCCACTGCTCCCGCCACTCCCGCCATGGCGCCCCATATGCCCAGCGCCAGACCGCGCTGGTGGGCTGGAAAGACAAGAGTGACGATGGCCAGACTCACTGGGACCATGATCGCCGAGCCGATGGCCTGAACCGCCCGCCACGCGATCAGCACCTCGATCTGCTGCGACAGGCCCGCACCCAGTGAGCAGAGAGAAAAGATGATGATGCCGATGAGGAAGAGCTTTTTGCGGCCGAACCTGTCTGCCAGGCGGCCAGCCGGGATCAGCAGCACCGCGAACACCAGATTGTAGGCGTTCAGCACCCAGGTGACGGTCTCGATGTCAGTGTGAAGATCGCGCTGGATAGTGGGGATGGCGATGTTGACGATGGAGGCGTCGAGGACGGCCATGAACAGGCCGAAGACCGCCGCCCCCAGGACAAGCCACTTATGCCGAATCAGCATGCTTGCTCAGCTAGGCCAAGGAGCCCGAGCCGAAGTAGGTCGCCAAGATGCTCTGCCGCACGTAGCCCCCATATCACACCCTCTGCTACCCCCGCAACCAGGGAAAGCAGAACGGGAGCCCGAAGGCTCCCAACCATGCACAAACTGGTGGAGACGGGGGAGGCCCCACCTCCCACAACTCCACCAGCCTGTCGTTCTGCCGCGAATTCGGCCTGAGTGGGGCGCCTACGCCGTCGTGTGGAGAGAGGCGGCGTGAGCATGAACCCGCTGCTGGAAGCCGCCCAGGCACGCGCCCGAGAGGGCGCGTATCTCCTACCAGTCTGGTGGACCGCCCAGGCTGGCGTCTGCCAGTGTCCCAAAGGCCGCAGCTGTCCGTCTCCCGGCAAGCACCCACTCCTCGAGCATGGTCTGCTCGACGCTTCGACCAATTCTATCACGATCGAGCGCTGGTGGCAGCGATGGCCACTGGCCAACCTCGCCGAGCGAACGGACGAGATTCACCGGATTGACATCGACCTGCCAGAGGTGGCGGAGGCGCTTGCCCAGGACACCGCGCTCCCCAACGAGACCGAGGTTGTGCGAACCCCTCGCGGCGGTCTGCACATCGCGGTCGTCTCCACGCATCCCGTCCAAGGCGGCCCCTTGTACCTCCAGGACGGAAGGAGGCTCGGCGACCTAAAGGCGGCTGGTGGGTACGTCCTGGTTCCGCCCAGCAGCATCGGCGACCGCCATTACCGCTCGCTGAGCCCCGACCACGGTCAGGTGATGACTGTTGACGACCCCCGCCTGTGGCTGGCGCAAGTCCTCCCCGCCTTCGGCTACGCGCTGGGCGACGAAGGCCACAGCGCCAGGCAATACGCGGCCCTCGCTGGCACCATCCACGAGGGCGAGGGCCGACACGACGCCCTCGTCTCGTACGCCGGACACGTCTGGGTGGAGGGAATGTGCGGGGAAACCCTTGCTGACCTGCTCCAGGTCATCAACGAACGGCAATGTCGGCCCCCTCTGCCAGCGGACGAGTTGACCGCCATAGCTGACCACTTTGTCGCCAGGCGGGAACGCCGGAGCCCTTCATCGACCGGCACACACTATCCGGCGGCAGTGCCCCCTCAGCTCGGCCCGCCGTCAAATGGACAGCGTTTTTCGCCTATTCCTGTCAGCTTCCCGCGCACAGACAGCGGTAACGCCGAACTCTTCGCCCGCCTCTACGGGCATCGGCTGAGATACGACCACCGGCGAAAGCGCTGGCTCCTCTGGATCGACCATTGGTGGAAGCCAGACGTCGATGAGGAAGTCCTGCGCGTCGCCAAAGAGGCGACACGCCGACGCTACGACGCGGCCCCCGACCAGTTCCACGATCCCGACGAGTTCAAAGCCGAGGCCAAGTTGGCCATCTCAAGCGAATCGAGGATGCGCCTGGAGGCGATGCTGGCCCTGGCTCAGGCCGAGCGGCCCATCGCCGACAGCGGCGACGGATGGGACGCCGACCCCTGGCTTCTGGCAGTGGCAAATGGGGTAGTGGATCTGCACACCGGCGCCCTGCGCGAGGGACGGCCCGACGACCGCATCACGATGCACAGCCCCGTGCCCTACGACCCCGAGGCCCGGTGCCAGCGCTGGCTCGCCTTTCTGCGCGAGGTCTTCGGCGACGACGACGAACTCCTGGACTTCATCTGGCGGGCCTGCGCCTACAGCCTCACCGGTCTCACCAACGAGGAGTGCCACTTCCTCTGCTTTGGCTCCGGCTGCAATGGCAAGGGAACCTTCAACCGCGTGCAGCGCGACATCCTGGGCGATTACGCCGCCAACACCGCCTTCTCCACCCTAGAGATGTCCAGCCGCAACAGCATCCCCAACGACCTGGCCGCTCTCTACGGCAAGCGGCTGGTCACCGCCAGCGAGCTGAACGAGGCCGTCCGCCTCAACGAGGCCCGCATGAAGATGCTCGCCGGCCAGGACCCCGTCACCGCCCGCTTCCTCCACGGCGAGTACTTCACCTTCGTCCCCAACGCTAAGTTCTGGCTGGCCGTGAACCACAAGCCCATCGTCAACGACGACAGCACCGGCTTCTGGCGCAAGATCCGTCTCATCCCCTTCATCCAGTGCTTCGAGGGCCGCGCCGACCGCAACCTCAAGGATGCCCTGAAATCCGAGTACCCCGGCATCCTGGCCTGGATGGTGGACGGCTGCTTGGAGTGGCAGCGTCGGGGACTGGACCCCCCACCGTCGGTCAGGGCTGCCACCGAGCAGTACCGCGCCGAGTCCGACCCCATCGCCGACTTCCTCAGGGATCGTTGCACTACCGGCGCAGAACTCACCGCCCGGGCAGGGGAGCTCTACATCGCTTACCAGTCCTGGGCCCTGACGCAGGGCCTCAAGGAGCGCGAGCAGCTCACCGCCACGCGCTTCGGTCGGCTCATGGGCCAGCGCTTCCCCAAGGACTCCGACCGCGACGGCACCTTCTACCAGGGTATCGCCCTGCGAGCAGCGAAGGCCAGCGATGCCTCCTAGCGTCAGTCCTGTGGTGAGTTTGCTGCCGATTTCGTATCTGTGTGGTGGGTTGGCACCCCGATTCCTGTTTTCTTCTAGTGATCTTCTTCTCGCGAGAAATATAGAAAACCCACCACAACCCACCAACCCACCACAGCGGAGTCCTTTGGACCAAACACTACGAGGGAATTGTGCCTCATGGCCCCGCTCCAGACCGGGGGCCGGCGGAAGAGATAGGGGGAGGGGGGCCCAGAATTTGGAGGATTTGAGCCGTGGACCGATGGGGGCAGCCACGCGTGTGCGTCGCCAGATTAGGCCAGGGGGTATGCAGCGTGAGTCGACGAGGCGCGAAACCTAAGCCAACCAAGCTCAAGGCGCTCTCGGGCACGCTGCGCTCCGACCGTCTCAACCCCAATGAACCCGAGACAAGGCCCGCGATCCCCCGCTGCCCGGAGCACCTCGGCCCGGAGGCGAAGCGCGAGTGGCGGCGCCTTGCGCCTCAACTGGCCCGGATGGGCCTCCTCAGCAAGATCGACCGGGAAGCGCTGGCTCTGTTCTGCCAGGCCTGGGAGCGCTGGGTTGAGGCTGAGGAGGCTCTCAAGCGGTACGGAGTGATGGTGAAGTCTCCCAATGCGTTCCCCATGCAGTCGCCCTACCTCGCCGTCGCCAACAAAGCGATGGAGCAGATGAGGGCGATGCTGGCTGAGTTCGGGATGTCGCCCTCCAGCCGAACGCGGGTCCACGCTACTCCGCAGGTCGATGAAGAGGACGAGTTCGGGCAATGGCTGCGAAGAGGAGCATAGAGATGACAACGGCAACCACGAGCGAGATGAAGATCGAGCATGTCTCCATCGATTCCCTGCACCCCGACCCGGCGAACCCAAGACGGATCGGAGAACGTGAGCTGGAGTCGCTCACCCGGAGTTTGCAGCAGTTCGGCTTTGTCCAGCCGGTGCTGGCGAGGAAGAGCGACAACGTGGTCATCGGCGGACACCAGCGGCTGGTCGCTGCCCGGCGACTGGGCTGGAAGACGGTGCCGGTGGTCTTCCTCGACCTCGGCGTCGAGCAGGCCCGGCTCCTCAACCTGGCCCTGAACCGCATCAGCGGCGACTGGGATCAGGAGCTCCTGGCCCGGATGCTCGCCGACCTCAAACCGATCGAGGAGATAGACCTCAGCCTCTCCGGGTTCAGCGAGGAGGAGCTCGGACGGCTCCTCAAGTCCCTGGACGCCCGCGATAAGAAGATCCGCCCCGAGACCTTCGACCTGGAAGCGGCGTGGGAAGAGGCACAGACCGCACCAGGCGTTACGCGCGGTGACATCTGGCGCCTGGGCGACCACCGCGTCATGTGCGGCGACGCCACCGACGGCGAGGCCGTGTCGCGCCTTGTGGGGGCACAGCGCGCCAACATGGCCTTCACCGACCCTCCCTACAACGTGGACCTCGGCCACCACGGCGGCGCGTCCAGAACCGGCCGCCGGCGCACCATCGCCAACGACGCCTTGGCCCCCGCCGAGTGGGAGTCGTTCTGCCGCGCCTGGGCCAAGAACCTGCTGAGTTATGTCGACGGGGCGCTCTACATCTGCATGTCCACCAGGGAGTGGCCGGTGGTCTCCCGCGTGCTGGAGGAAGCGGGCGGCCACTGGTCCGACACCATCATCTGGGCCAAGGACCGCTTCGTCCTGGGCCGCGCCGACTACCAGCGCCAGTACGAGCCCATCTGGTTCGGATGGAGGGAGGGCACCTCCCACCACTGGTGCGGCGACCGCGACCAGGGGGACGTCTGGACCATCCCCCGGCCGGCGGAGTCTGACCTTCACCCCACCATGAAGCCGTTGGCGCTGGTGGAACGGGCCATCGAGAACAGCAGCCGCCCCGGCGACCTGATCCTCGACCTCTTCCTCGGATCGGGCACCTCCATCATCGCCGCCGAGCGCACGGGCCGGATCTGCTACGGGATGGAGCTGGACGCACACTATTGTCGAATCGTGATCGCCCGCTGGGAGGCCTTCACCGGCCTGAAAGCGGAGAAGTTGCCGGAATAGAGGGCGGTAGGACTTGACTTCGTTCGCGACCAGAGTGATGTATCCAACACCAAATCAAAAGGAGGTGCTTCATGCCCATCGAGAACAGGGAACTGACGGCAGGGACGCGGCTGGTGGCCCGCTACAAGAAGGAGGAGTACTGGGCCACCGTGGTGGAGGGCGAGAAGGGCGGTCTCCGCTACCGGCTGGAGGACGGCCGGGAGTTCAAGAGCCCGTCGGCGGCCGGGAGCGCGGTCACGGGCGGCGTCGCCTGCAACGGCTGGCGCTTCTGGAGCGTGGCCGAGGAAGGCAAGGCCCCAGCCCCGAAAGCGGCGCGCAAGGCCGCCAAGGATGCCAACAACAAGGGGCTTTTCGAGCGGCTGCCGGATCAGGAGGGGCAGCCGGAGGGGACGGCCAGGTACTTCTGCAGCGCCTGCATGGACGGCTTCCTCGCCCCGGCAGACCAGGAGCCGACCGAGTGCCCCCAGGGACACCAGCCGGACGGCTCCCCCGTCGAGAGCATGGTCTAGGGGAGGCACGCGATGACCGCTACCACCTCGGAGCGCATCGAGATCCTGGAGGAAGTCCTCGAGAAGATGGACGAGTGCGCGCGCCTGCTCCGCAGGCTGAACGACCCGCGCATCGAGGCCTACTGCCTGGCCGACTTCGAGGGGCGGGAGCGCGGCTGGCTCGGCACGTTCGTCCGGGACATCCTCGAGGAGGAACTCCAGTCCGCACGCGAGCCGGAGGACGACTCAGGCTAGCGCGCCTGCAGGACCGCACCCCAGGAAGGCCCCCTTCCGGGGGTCTTCCTCGTATGACCCAGCGGGAAAGGGCCCCTATCAGCAGAGGTAATCCATAGTGGTCATCCGGGTCTGCAAAGCTCTCAAGGAAGACGGCAGCCGCTGCCAGGCCGCTCCTCTCCTGGACGGCGACTTCTGCCTCATGCACTCCCCGGAGCACGCCGACGAGGTGGCCGAGGCCAGGCGGCTGGGAGGCCTGCGGAGGCGGCGGGAGAAGGCGGTTTCCGGCGCATATGACTTTGAGGGACTGGGAGACGTCGGCCAGGTTCGGAGACTCCTGGAGATCGCCGTCCTCGACACCCTCTCGCTGGAGAACTCCGTCGCCCGCTCCCGCACCCTGGCCTATCTGGCGCAGGTAGCACTCAAGACGCTGGAGGTGGGCGAGTTCGAGGAGCGGCTGGAGGCCTTGGAGGCGACCATGGGTCCACGGCTGCGAACAGGGAGGCGCAGATGAGTAGCGGAGAGAAGCGTCTGGACGACATCATCAAGGGCTTGTCCCCAGAGGAGAAGGCCCGTCTGGTGATCGAGGACCTGTTCCGAGAGAAGCCCGTACTCTCTCCCACGAATCGCCGCAGGATGCTGGACGAGATGAGCCCGGAGGAGGGGAGACGCTACAACGCAGTGGTGGAGCGGCACGAGACGCTGAAGGGGAACGTGAGGACGTTGAGCCATCTTGCCGAAGGGGCCAAGAAGCAACTCCTCATGCGGGACCGCATCCTCTGGTTCTATCGAGCCCTTGTGGAGGTGGAGGAAGCCATCATCTTCGACAGCGACATCGCCGGGCCATTGCTCGTTGAGAATACGAATCTGAAGCCAGGGAGGCCTCTGACCCTACGGGTTCCCTTCGCCGACGTAAGTCTTGGCGTATGGGGCCGAAAGAAGCGCTGGCCCGTGGGAAAGGCATCGGGGGTGAGGCTGAATGAACGGGTGATCGAAGCGCTGGACATTCATGCGGGCCGCATCCGCCAGATCGCCGGGGAGATGAAAGCCCTTCATAGATACATGGTCGAGCAGAGCCGCGAATTGGCGCTGGAGCATATCGAGGGGTTCTGCTCCATGGTCGTCAGACAGGTCTCGGACCATGATCGGCCCCTCTTGCAGGAGATGGGTAACACAGTGGAGCAAGGTCACCACCGTGACAGCCTTTTCCCTGTCGACAATCGTTGGGCGCTTGTATGGGAGGAGGTCGAAGAGGACGCTGAGACAGCGAGGCGGGTTCGAGCAGACCCGGAAGGCTGGGTGCCCGTCTCTTATGAGGAGGAGTGGCACGACCTCCGAGGCCGATTCCTAGAGATCATGAAGGACGAGGCTAGAAGGGTCAAAGAGTAGGGAACAGTTGAGGGGTAAGGAGCATCAAATCTGTGCAGCATTTCCCGCCCCAGGGGCGTACGGACGAGCGCACACTATGCCTCGATGGCGTCGATGGCCCGGCTCAAGGCGCGCCCGAGGAGCAGTTACAGCTCCTGCGCTTGGCGCATGGCCGTCTCGTAGCGCCGCTCCGCCACCTCCGACCCCTCGCTGCCCCCGTCCGCCCTACTGCGCATCTGACTCAGGAAACGCCGCGGGCGTCCCGCCGGGGACCTCAAGCCACAAGTCACCTGCATCTGAAGGAATCACGTAAGCAAAGGAAAGGATCGGTAGGCCTTCTGTCCCGGCCGGAATCTCTGTAGTGCCCGTCAGACGTTGCCCCTCAGAAGAGTACTCGCGACTGGATACTACTTCGAACGCAAGTTTCACCTGCCCTGGCTGTGCCGGTGCCATTGCGACGGTCCCCGTAAACGTCCCCACTAGCCAGCTTCCTCCTGGCAGCGACAACCCCACAGGAAAGAGGCGCTGTCTACTGTCGGTGACCGTCACGTCTTGGACACGCAGGGTTCCTCCCTCCCCGCTGACGCTTCGCAGGCCGAATGTGACCTGCAGGAAAACGGAATCGTCGGCGGGCATGTAGTACGTCTGGTTGACTCCCGCCTGCGGGCCGAACAGTAAGCTGTCTGTCCTCGTCGAGTAAACCTCGACCTCCCAATCGCCAGCTGTTGTCATCGCTTCGTCTGTCTCCTGGATTGCAGCGACTCTAACGTTGGGACTGAAGCTGGCGCCGGCATCGATCGATCGGGCGTAGAAGATCTCCCAGGGGCCGTTGCGTTGATCAAGCCAAACCACGTGGATAACGTCTTCTTCGTCAATAGCCACCGACGGGTTGCGTCGCTTGGACGTGGGTTTCACTCCATCCGTCACTGAGACGTCGCTGCCGAAGGCGCCCCCGCTGAAGCTGTCGTGTCCGATGAATCCGCCATCCCCGTAGGAAAAGGTTTCAAAAACAACGTGAGCGATCTCATTCTGACCCACGGCGACCGCAGGGTTCGCAGGCTCCACGGAAGCCGAGGCACCGTCGCTGACAAGATATGGTGTCGGGAAGAGGGTCCCGCCGGGATCCGCCCGGCCGTAGTAGGTGTGGTAGACAGGCCCTCGCCCACCGAAGGCAATCTTTTCCTGCCAGGCCGCATGAACGGCCCCGTCCGTTCCCACCACAATCGAGGGATGCTGGGCGGGAAACGCCGCAGAGCTCACGAGGATATCTCCAGAGAAGGCAGATTTGTTGACGGATCGGGAGCTGTAGACCTGCCAATCTCCGGTCCGCTTGTCTGCCCAGATCGCATACACAATGCTGCCGTCCGGGCTCAGGGCTATGTCCACATCCGCCTTCTCGCCGATAGCCTGAGGATCGTTCACCATCAGCTTGGGACCAAAGGACTGCCCCTTCTCCAGCCTGGCGTAATAGACCGCGCCACCGTTCCGCCCATCTTGCCAGGCAATGTGGACCTTGCCTGCATCGCTCACCGCGATGGCGGGGTCCGGTTGACCACCGCCCGGGCCACCGCTAGTCACTTCGATCTCAGGGCCAAAGGAAACGCCATCGTCAGATTGGGAGTAGTAAACGTCCCAATCGCCATTGTCAGCCACGGCAAAGGTAACGTGGACGCCGCCTGCAGCATCCAGTGCCAGGTTGGGACTAGACGCAACCCTGGCGTCGTCGACTTTCACTGGCTCCGAGAAGACGGGGTTCTCATCGGTGGCGCGAGCCCTCGCATAGTAAATGGCGCCCCCTTGACCGCTCTCCTCCTGCCAGACCAGATGCAAGAAGCCATTTCGTGCGACCAGAGAGGGGTCGGATAGCTGGGGTGGAACCGGCGTCGGCGACGGGGTCAGGATCAGCGGTGGTGTCGGGGTTGGAGTGGGCGGCGGACCATCAGAGCACAGACCAATGAGGAAGACGACGATTGCCAGTATGCCAGCAACCAGACTGACAATAACGCTGGCAGCCACCACCGCGCCCCGAGTTGTCCCCCACAGCGGAGAGGGTTTCCAACGATATTCTCTGCCATCCTTGACCCTTCGTATCGGAGCGAGCAGACGAATGGCAGCCGCAAGACGGCTCACCGCGGTCCAAATCGTCTTCCACAGCGGAGAGTGTTCTTTATCCTCGGCCATCTTTGATGCTTCCTGATGAGTTGCCCGTTCATGATAGCAGCACTGGCTATCCTTTGGTAGATCCGGTCGCCCCATTCTGGGTTGAGACGTGCCGACCAGAGCACCCCCAGTGATCGGATTGTCGATTCGGGCTCGGTGGCCGAAAGGCAACTGGCGACGAACCGCGGTAGCGCTGTGTTACAGCTCACACTATGACTTCATCGTGTCGGTTTCGGCCTGCATCGGCCCTTCTTGACGGGAACTAGACGCGGTTTTTCGGCCTGGAAGCTCACAGGAGGAGTCCCGGACTTTTAATCCCGGAGTCGTGGGTTCGAATCCCACCCGGCCCGCCAGAAAGCTGCTGTCCCCCTACCGCAGTACTGATGCCCCCCCACACGTCGCCCTTGCCGCTTGCGACCCCCGTGTCCGCCCAGCAGATGGCCTGTGGCCGAGTCTACCCGCTTTCTCTCCGGTTGTGTCTCGTCTGAGCCGCTTCCGCTTTGGCTTTTCTCCTCCGATCAAGACGCTTCTCGTCGCAACCCATTCATCAAACGTCTTGACAAAGAGCGTGGAGGGTGTATAAAGGAATCGCACGTTATGTAATCGTGGGCTGATCAACAAGCCGTGCGCCGAGACGGATGCGCGTTTCAAGGGACAGGGAGCATCG